>NZ_BASL01000795.1:0-59798 GCF_000648255.1 Candidatus Protochlamydia sp. R18
GGAACAAAAGAAATAGAATATTCCAGGCAATCGAGCAGATGAGTAAACTCTTTTTGCGTCAAAGCGAGAGGATCTTGAAGGGTTTCTCGAAAATTTTCTGACCAAAGACTTTTAAAATAAGGCGATTTTTCCCTTAACAAAGCTAGTTGAGAATACGAAATGTTTAGCGAAGTTCCATCCTGGAATCTCAGTTTAAATTCCTGGGATGAAGAGAAAAGATCCGAAGATTGTTGAATTGTGGATGACTCAATTTTCTTTGGGGAAGTGTCCTTTAAAGCATTTAATTCTTCTGGGCTAGCTAAAGAATTTAATAAAAGCTCGTTTTCATCCTCAAATTTATCAATAGTTTCCTGATTGTAGGGTCTTGCTGAAAAAGGAGAAGCATCACTTAGAGCTTGACTCGAACTTGTTAAAAATATACTAGATGATGGGAGGCGACTTGCAATAAATTTGGGAATCGTAATTTCTTTTTGCCCCCAAAAAATCTCTCTCCATTGAGACTGAAGCTGCTCTTTTTCGATATAATTAAGGAATAGGTTGAGGAAGCCCTGAAAAATTGTTTTACACAGCAAACTAATTCGTTCAGAAAATTTTAAATAATTGTTCGATCGAGGATAGGAATGGGTGTCTGCATTAACGAGGAGATTACTAGGATTAACTCTTGGATTATCAATATTCAAAATTACCTTCCAAATTAGTTAAATAATTTTTAAATTATATAGATTTTTGAATAAAAAAATATACAAATAAATATCACTGCAATAGTAATGAAATGAAATATATTTTTAAATAAAAAAATATACAAATAAATATCACTGCAATAGTAATGAAATGAAATATATTTTTAAATAAAAATAACTTTATCAATTGAAAATTCTTAAAAAATAATTAGAATCTGATAAAGTTTAAAAAATCTTTAAACTTTAACAGGAAAAATTACCCAAGCCTATTTTAGATTAATTGTAGAGAAAATGTTTTCGTAATAGATCAAGGATCAGAGTTTCCGTTTCTTTGCAAAAAGAGTCATTCATGCGCGCCAAATTTTTCAACTTTTCCAAAATTTGAAGAGGTAGATTGTTATATTTTAAAATTCTTAAATAAATACTTTTTTAAATTAAGTAGTTAAGAAAAATTTTTTAAAAAATATGTTTCGATTCTAATCGATTATCGAGTGTTGTGTTTTACTTGAAATGCCAAACCTTAGCATAAGCTTAGTTCCATCTTGTAATTTGTATCTTTGAAGTCTATTATTGGGCTTTTCGGGTATTGCTTGAACATTTCTTTCTTGTTTTAGCAATTATTTGTGTGCTTTCCTTAATTCTCTAACGATTGAATAAACTAGTTGATCGATCAATACTTGATATTTCACTTTTTATTTATTAAATAAAAAAACCTCTTATACCACTCGATAATATAATCATCATTTAAATTTAATCGATATAAAAAACAAAATTCCTATTGATTTATGGTTATTTTATTCCAAAAATTTAAGAATAATTTTCTTGAATTAAAGATTAGAAAATAACTTACTTGAATTTATGAAAATGGATAAATGAAAAATTTAAAAAATGAAAATAGCTGATTAAAAATTTTAAAAAGTTTTTATATAGTTTATATCAATATCCTTTAACATAAATAAAGAAAATAGTTGATTAAAATTTTTGAAAAGTTTTTACATGGATTATATCGATACCTTTTAAAGTAAATATAGAAGGATATTTATAAATAATTAATTTTTTTAAGTTAACTTCAAACAATTTCATGAGGTGATATTATGGAAACCAAATCTGTGGGTACTTTTTCAACAAGAGAAATAGAAGAAATAAGGATTTTATTTGAATCTCTAAAAACAACAGAAACAAGAAATAGAGAATTGATAAACAAAGTTGAAACAGTTTGCGGGCAAATTTTATTAGTTACTGACCCGGTTCATAGTCTTCAGAAAGTTAAAGTTGATCTTACTCAAAAAATCACGGCTCTTAGTCAGGATAATGGTAAATTTAAAAAGACAATGCTTAACCATGAGCAACAAATAAGTTTGCTTCAAAAAGAATTTCAAAAAGTTCAAGAAACGTTAAATGAAAAAGTTAGGCAAATAGCAGGTATTCAAAGAACACTTGAAAAATATGAAAAAGAAAAACAAGAATTTTCCGAGAGAAATACAAGGCTTGTCAATGAAAATGCCGAACTTGTCAATGAAAGAGATGGCTTAAACACGCTATTAGAAGATTTACGCAAGGAAAAATCTGAACTTGAAAATCAAGAGAAAGCACATCAAGAAGAAATAAATAGACTGAAGCAAGATTTAAATGAAGCACAAAGTCATTATTCCGAGTTGAAAAGAAGTAGTAAGTTAGAAATTTCTGAAAAAACAAGGTTAATTGCTAATGAAAAGCTTAAATGCGAAAAACTTACTCAGGTAGGCATTTTAATTAGAAAAGATCGCAATCAAGCAAAACAGAAGTTGGCTGAAAGACAAGCAGTACATACGCAAACAAGACGGAACTTGCTTAAAGAACGAGCAGGACATATACAAACAAGCCAGAGCTTAGCTCAAGTAAAAGCAGAGCATGCTCAAACAACAAGAAAATTAAACCAAACTCAACATGAGCTAACTCAATCTCAGCAAACAGTATCAAGACAAAAAATAGATTATCAAGAGCTTGAAAATAAACTAGGAGAGATTGACAGTAAACTTATATCTCAAGAAGAATTACAAAAAATGAGCAACAAAATTCAATCCAGAGAAGAAATCAAAGAGCTTATTACGCGTCTTAGCCTAATAAATTTAAATGATTTAAATGAACTTCAAGATTGGGTTAAAGATTGTACGACAACGTTTGGATTTAATGACGACGAACGACGTAATTTGGAAAGTAATTTATCAAATTTGTTGAGCAAACCTGGATTTTTTACATGGCCAAACATGTTAAGAGAAGGAGTTATGTTTTCTTTAGAAGGAGCTTCGATTCATTATTTGCCCTTGTTAATCAGTTTGTTATCTAAGTTAATTAAATAGTTTTTTTGACTAAAACACAGGATGAAAAAAGTAAAATGTTAACTATTGCATGATGATAGTAAGTGCTTTTGTTGGCAGTTATCCTTTTATTATTTTAAGGTCTTTTATAGAGATTTTTGTTTTTCTGAACGAATTCAGTTATTGTATAAAGCAATTTTTATGCAAAAATAAACATTCTCTGATAAAGATTTTTTATCTGTAGTTTTATTAAATTTGAGAAACTAACAAATTTTTATATTCAGCGTTATTCAGAATTTTTGCACCAATTCAGATTCAAATATATTATGCTTACTAAGTACATCAAATGCATTAATCCTCTAGATTGATGCAATGTTGGTACCAAATTAGATTCAAATTTGGGAAAGTTGCTAAGGATTTAAAATGCGCCAATCCAGCGTCAGTGAAATTTTCGCAATAGTTCAAATTCAAATCCTGCAAAGCCAATAAGGGTGTCAAATGTGTTAATCCGGCATCAGTAAGGTGATTACACGAACTCAGGTTCAAATGCGTTAAAGCCACTAAAGGTGCCAAATGCGCCAATCCAGCGTCAGTAAGATTTCTACCATAGCTCAAATCTAAGTGCTGCAAAGCGACTAAAGGCGTTAAATGCGCCAATCCAGCGTCAGTGAGATGATTGCAGGAACTCAGATCTAAATGCGCTAAAGCCACTAAAGGTGCCAAATGTGCTAATCCAGCATCGGTGAGTTGCCAGCATCCGTTCAGATTTAAATGCTGCAAAGCCACTAAGGGAGCTAAATGCGCCAATCCAGCATCTGTGAAATTATAGCACCAACTTAAATTCAAATGCGTTAAAGCTATTAAAGGTGTCAAATGCGCTAATCCAGCATCCGTGATATTTCTACAATGGCCCAGATTCAAATCCTGCAAAGCCACTAAGGGAGTTAAATGCGCTAATCCTGCATCTGTGAAATTATAGCACCAACTCAGGTTCAAATGCGTTAAAGTCAATAAAGGTGTCAAATGCGCCAATCCAGCGTCAGTGAGATTATTACACGAACTCAGGTTCAAATGCGTTAAAGTCAATAAAGGTGTCAAATGCGCCAATCCAGCGTCAGTGAGATTATTACACGAACTCAGGTTCAAATGCGTTAAAGTCAATAAAGGTGTCAAATGCGCTAATCCAGCGTCAGTGAGATTATTACACGAACTCAGATTCAAATAGGTCAAAGCCGTTAAGGGTGTCAAATGCGCTAATCCAGCATCCGTAATATTTCTACAATGGCTCAGATTCAAATAGGTCAAAGCCGTTAAGGGTGTCAAATGCACTAATCCTGCATTAGCAAATTTGCATCCAGCCAGATTTAAATGTTGTAAAGCCGTTAAGGGTGTCAAATATGCTAATCCTGCATCCGTGAGATTGCGGCACTCTTGGAGATGAAGCACTTTTAAATTTTTACAATTTTTTAACGCTAAGAGATGGGCATCAGTTAAAGAAGCATTTTTTGAAAAATTGAGTTCTTCTATTTCATTTGGAAAGTGATTTAAAATTTTTTCAAATTCCGTTAAATGAGATGTCCGATTTAATAATGAACTTACAACTGTGAGTTCTAAATAATTTTTTAAAGTGTTTAATTGGTATTGGTGTGCAAAATTTAAAAGTTTTTTTAACCCTAATAGACTGTCTTCTCTAGAGTTAAACAGCTCATATTTCTTTAATTTACACTCAGCAATCAACTGTTTTTCTAAATTTTTTACAATTTCTGTCAGTTGATAGTAATCTGCTAGTTGAATCAAAGAAGGGATTTTTTGCAAAGGAACTTTAAAATTAGCATTTATCAAACAATTGAGTAGATGAGTAAACTCTTTTTGCTTCAAAGCGAGGGGATCTTGGAGGGTTTCCCGAAAATTTCCCGACCAAAGAATTTTAAAATAGGGTGATTTTTCCATTAACAAAGTTTTTTGGGAACTTGAAATTTTTAGGTAAGTATTATCCTGGAAGCTCAATATGGAGAAAGGAGTGGCAAAGCATGAAGTTTGGCTTGGGTTTGATAAAGACATCCCAGATTCTGAATGAGTTGTGGTAAAATTAGAAACGATAATTTCTTTTTGCCCCCAAAAACTTTCTCTCCATTGAGACTGAAGCTGCTCTTTTTGGAGATAATTAAAGAATAAGTTGAGAAAGGACTGAAAAATTGTTTTGCACAATAAATGAACTCGTTCAGAAAATTTTAAACGATAGTTCGATTGGTAGTAAGAATGAGTGTCTGTATTGACAACGAAATTACTAGAATTAAATATCGGCTTATGAATATTCAAAATTAACCACAAACTAATTAAATTATTTTTAAAATTTATATATGCTACAATAGCATAATATATAAGGAAATATTATTTCAATATTAATAAAACAAAATATTTAATTAAATAAAGAAAAATGACTTATCAATTAAAAATTCTTAAAAAATAACTAGAGGCCGATAGAGTTTAAATACAAGATCTTTAAACTTATTAAAAATACTAGTGAGAGATAAAACTAAATTAGAAGCATTTTTTAAAGCTTTAGAAGCAAAAACCAAACGGTAAGTTTTGAGGAAAAGTCCTTTAAAATGCAAATTCCTTGTTTTTTTACGCAAAGCTTCCTAGATACTGATTTCATCGATTTTACTGGCTCGTTAAGAGGTAAGCTTATTCATGGATATTAAGTTCCATTCCAGGTTTTTTAATTCATGTATTCATGCTAATTTTGTTGCTTTCAAGGTGCTAGATTTATTGCTCACTCCATAACCCTGTCAGAACCAAAACCATTTACAGCATGATCAAGGATGATTAAGTTCAATGCGAATTAAACAATTAAAAGAGTTAAAAGAGATACTTGTGCAAAGCAAAATAGTTAGACTGGAATATGCCGATAAACAAGATCTAGTTGTGAGTATTAGATGAACAGAAACAGTAATTGTGAGTTTTATGATGGTTGAAATGATTTTAAAAGGGCTAAACAAACTTGAAAATTTCTAGAAAAATTAGAAAAACTCATTTTAAGTGTAAATGTGCGTAAGCAAAAAAGTACGGACCTTGTTGATCAATATTTACCAATTTAAAATTTGTCTCTAGAAACAGTTGAAGGTCTCTAGAAGTGTTTTCATCGATGCTAAAATCAGCATCGATGATTTTAAAATTTAAATTCCTTCAATAACTAGTGGTGAAAGCCCGTCTTTTTTTAATTCTTCATTCTGCCTTTCTAGCAATTCTTTGCCGGCAAAGACGACTGTTGAGCCTTTATCCATTTGCGGAGCAATAATCCTTTGAACAGCTTCAATCACATTTTCTTTGGTCAAATTTAATAGTTTAGTACGGAATGCTTGGCGAATAGCTAATGTTTTACCTTCTCTTAACCAGCCATAGGCCAGTTCTGCTTGACTGCCTGGAGAAATTGGAGTATCCAAAGTTTGTATCATCTCAAATTTAGCTTCTTCTAAATCTGCTTCATCAAACTCTCCTTTTAAAACAACTTCCACAGCTTGTTCAAAAGCTTTGAGGGTCGTAAAAATGTTCGGATCTCGGTAGGAGTAAAAATAAAAATTCCCTGAAAGAGGATTACTAACAGCCCCGCCTCCATATGCTCCTCCTTGTTCCCGAATTTTTGTGTGAAGGGTTAAATTGTCAAATAAAAACGCCGCAATACTGAGGGCAGGAGCATCTGGGTGGACGTAAGAGACGGTTGGAAATACTTGGCCAATAAATGCAACAGGAGAGGCAATGATTTTTCCTTGAGAGGGAACGTCTAATAAGGGAAAATGACTGTGCCAAGGATGAAATGGACGCGTATCAATATCTTTTAACTCATAAAATCCATGACCTTTCAGTTCATCATAAAAGGTAGAATCACAACTTAACACTAAATGAGGGTTATCCAAACAAGTCACTTTTTCTTGGAGATCTTGAAGTTTAGCTAAAATATAAGGGCCTTGTTTGTCAAAGTCTTTAACGAGTTCTCGAATTTTTACATAATAGTTGAGTCCATACAAATCATTGGCAACTTTAGAAGCGATGTTTAAACCACTCGCAGCTAAATTAATGGCATATTTTAAACCACTTTGACTTAAACGACTTTCCATCGCAGTGAAATGCTTGAAAAGAATTTCTTTTAATCTCTCTAAGCTATCGATTTTAGCTGATGCCATTGTTTCATGCATAAGTGTGAAGAGCTTAGAGGATTTTCGATATAAAGCTTTTCCACGTAAATGAAATGTTGGGGAAAAACAAGCCTCATCTTCTGCTTGTAAATTTAGGCTAATTCCTGCTGCAATCCCTCCTGTATTTCCTTGGATGTATTCCAAGTTTTCTGCGTAGCTTCTTTTTCCACAGCCAATTTGTGTTAAAACAACGGTTAGAAGGCGCAAATAAGGAAGATCTTTTTCTGATAAGGTTGGTAAATCATAGACGAGGTCCGCATAGACAATATCATTTGTAAAGACAGCGTGATGAAAAACTGTTAGTGCCCCTATCTTTTCTTCTTTTAAAGAATAGTTCCTCGCCGCTAAGGGGATGTCTTGAATACAAACTTTTGGTAAAACATCCAAGCTTTCTTCTTCTTGCATTTTTTGAAAAGAGGCAAGCAATTCAGCTTTATGAATTAACTCCTGAGTGAGTTTTTCCGACAGTGAGTTTTTAATTATTTCCAAATGTTTTTTTTCTTTTTCATTTTCTCTCATTTCTAATGTTTGGTCAGGTGCCATAACAATCTGAACGAAATGGGGATTATCAATTAGATGTTTCTGAATGAGCTTTGTAAAATAGAAAGGATCAGACAAAGTACGTTTGCGTACCTGATCAAAAAGAGAGTGAATTCTTAATCCTTGTTCAGGATCAACGCCATGCTGTTTTAAAAGTCCAGAACGCATAAATAAAGACAAGCCAAAAGGGGCATGATCTCCAGTAATTTCGCTACGATAAAACTCAAGTTGATGAATGGCATTTTCAATCATCTGAATAGGGATCCCATTTTTAATGATTTCTTGCAACTTGTCTTTAATGAGTTTTTGAAGATCTTCTGCTTTGTCTTCTTGACAGCCTTTAAGGATAATTCCCCAAGGGATTTCATTCACTTCTACATCAATAAACGAGTTGGCTTGCTTACACCATCCAGATTGCAACAAGACTTTTTTAAGGAGGGAGGCGTCATTATCCATTAAAATGAGTTCAAGGATATTTAAAGCAAGTGTTTCTTCTTGTTCCAAAATATGGCAAGTCAACCAAGCAAAGGCCAACATAGTTTTATTTGTCGTTTCTTCTTCAGAAGCAATGGGATAAGAAAGTTTCACAGATTTTGGTTGGAGAAATCGGGGTTGAAGGGGAATAGGAGGAAGAGGAGTAGCTCGTGTGGCTTGATTAAGAGTATGTTTGGCAATAAAATCTAAATGTTCTTCTAATGGCATATTTCCATAAAAAAAGAACAGGCAACGGCTTGGATGATAAAACTTTTGGTAAAATTCTTTGAGTTGTGCGTAGGTCAATTTAGTGATGGCCTCAGGATCCCCTCCAGAGTTGACACCATAAGTAATATCTGGAAAAAGGTTAGCATTAATTGCTTCAATTAATCTGGCACTTGAAGAAGAAAGAGCTCCTTTCATTTCATTAAAAACAATCCCTTTATGTTCTAAAGGAGAAGAGGGATCATTAGGAATTGCAAATTCAAGCCGATGTCCTTCTTGCAAAAAGCTTAATTCATTTAAATGAGGATGAAAGACGGCATCTAAATACACTTCCAATAAGTTATAAAAATCTTTATGAACTTGAGAGGCGGCTGGATAACAGGTAAAATCAGCCCCTGTTAAAGCGTTCATGAAGGTATTTAAACTTCTTCGATTCATGGCAAAAAAAGGATCTTTAACGGGAAATTTTTCGGATCCACATAAAACGGTATGTTCTAAGATATGAGCAACTCCGCTTGAATCTTCTGGTAAGGTTTTAAAGGATAAGCAAAATAAGTTTTCTGGATCTTCATTTTCAATATGCATAATCATCGCACCTGTGGGTTGGTGCACAAGCTCTCTAAGAAAACATTGAAGTTCTGGAATTTCTACAGCTTTAACCAGTTCAAATTGATGATAAATTTGACCTACAGCGTTAAGTCGAGAGTGTTTAGAGATCATGAATAAATAACCTTACAATTTTAAAAAACAAAAGAATTCACTTATAAAAATTTTAGATAAGCATATTTTTGCTATCTGCTAAAAGTTCATTTTGTCTTATTTGTCAAAATAAGCGGTATGTAAACAAAATGAAGGATGGTTAACTTTATACTTATTTTTTAGAGAAGAATGAATTTTTTGTAAAATTCGTCAGACTTCTAGACTTTTCAATGGGGAAAAAGTTTAATAAATCTTACCATTTTTTTACTTTATTTCTCCCGCAAATTCAATCAATTAGCATTGATAAATCGAAATTTGAGCTGAAATGGGATTAAAGTCTTTCTGCTGCATCCTGAGTTTAAAAGTTAATCTTTCATAAAGAAAACTTTCAAACTCGAAGGATAATTCATTTAATCATTGCCACAGATGAAATGAATGATTTAAATAGGCGGAGTAGGCCCTTTACGACCAAGTAAACTAAATAGAAGTGAAATTAAGAATAAGACAATAAAAATGTAAAACAAAATTTGTGCGATACCAGTGGCTGTGGCTGCGATTCCACCGAAACCAAATATGGCTGCAATAATCGCAATAATTAAAAAGGTTATAGCCCACCTTAACATAAGACCTCCTTTAGTTAATTTATATTGAATAACTACTTTTGCTCAGGTTAATTAAATAGCATAAAAAGTCAAATAAAAATTATATTGTTGATTAAAGAATTCTTCAAGGTTTGGTTTAAAATAAGATTGTCAGGTATGTTATTTACAAATTCTCTCATTTAACTTTTGGAGTGATTAACCGATATGCATTCTCTTCAACGGAAGAAAATTTATTTTTTACCTAATGTCATTACCGCTTTTGGTCTTTCTTGCGGACTCTTTGTCATCTTTAAAATGAATATGACGGGGATAGGAGAAGTGACCCCACAAATTTTAACCGCTGTGACAGCTATATTGCTTTTAGCTGCGTTTGCCGATTTGATGGATGGAGCAGTCGCTCGCGTTATCAAAGCGGAAAGTGATTTTGGGGTAGTATTTGACACATTAGCTGATGCCATTTCTTTTGGGGTGGCCCCTTCTGTAATTATTTTAAAAAGCCTTTCTGTTGATCCCAGTACAAAATTATCTTTTTTAGTTACCATGTCTGCAATTGTCTTTTCACTTTGTGGAGTTCTTCGTCTAGTGAGATTTAATGTGGCAGCATTAGCTACAAAAAATAATGTTGAATTGGCTGTTGCGCATAAGAAGCATTTTACAGGACTTCCAATTCCTGCAGCAGCGGCAGCGGCAGTTTCTCTTAATTTTTTCTTGTTTAATCCCAATTTTGAGTGGGTAAAACAATTTCCTATCCATAGCCAAACCTGGATTTTATCTGTGATGTTGATGCTATTAGGATATTGCATGGTGAGTCGCTGGAAATTCCCTAGTGTCAAAAGTTTAGAAATAAAAGTTTCTTCTTTTCGTCTTGTGTTTTTCACAGTACTTGCAGCTGTTTTGGTCTTCTATGGTATTCTTCATCATTTTGCCTTAGCATGTACGGTTCTTTCCTGGGGATATATTTTATTGGCTTTGACCTTAGCAATGTTTCGTGTTGTAGCAGGAAGACGGTCTAAAACTTTAGAAGAATTTGAGCCGGAACCAGAGGAATTGGATGAGGTTGAAGAGTGAAAGGGGATTTTTCCCACTTTGTTTTTTCACAAAATGATTTATTTAGAATGTTATCAAAGACATTATTCGACAATAAATTGCACAATGCTTGCAAATAATATTTGAATTAAATTTCAATTTGAATGGTTTTTTGATCCATGAGAATTTAGAAATTTAATTAACAATAAAAACGTATGAGATTTGTTAATACCCCTTGTATAGCTAGGTGATCGTGACGGAGTGTTAAAGAGGAATGATTGATATGAATGCTTTCTAAACGAATGTATTGCCCTTCAGGATAATAACGTTTAACAACGGTGTCATGATGATTAATTGCGCCGATGATAATTTCTCCTGGCTGAACAGTAGATCTTGCTTCAACAACCAAAAGGTCTCCGTCTTGAATGAGCTCTTCTGACAGGCTATTACCCTGAACGCGTAAGATATAAGTATTATTTAAATGATGTACAAAAGTGGATGGAACAGCAATGGTTTGGGGTCGCATAAACATCTCAATGGGATAGCCAGCCATGATATTGCCAATAAGAGGGAGTAACACTTCAGCTGAAAAAGTTAGTGAAGCGGGAGGATGAGTAGGGATGAGAGAACGACTGCATTTTTTTTCGGCTGCTAGCACTCCTTTGCGTTGCAAAGATTGAATATGTTTATGAACGGAAGCTGGGGAAGCAAGAGAAAAGTGTTTCATAATCTCTCTGTAACTTGGTGAATATTGATGAGTATCGATAAATTGTTGAATAAATTGCAAAATAGCTTGTTGTTTGGGTGTCAATCCTTTCATGGTGAATAGCCGCTTTTAAAGATCATTTGATAACACCCAATCGATGTCAACCACATAATTAATGCAGAAAAAACCACATCAGAAAAAAAGTGTCCTCCTTGTACTAAGCGAGCATAACTGAGAGCACCTCCCAAGCTTATTGTTAAAAATAAACCAAGAATGTAAAGAAAATAGCTTCGATAATGCTTACCTAGCCATAAAAAACTAAAAAAATAAAATCCGACAGAGCAGTGTCCGCAAGGAAAGGATTTAGAAGGTTCAAATGAATGATTGAAGCGAGGCTTGTAATAAGGTAAAAATGGTTGAGCACCCCCGAATTCAATGATTTGTTTGGGCCGTGGTCTTCCCCAATGGTCTTTAAAAATGGCATGCACAAAAATTCCCGATCCGATTGCCAGTACAAGAATCAAATAAAGAAAAGCGGGCCGAAAGAATTTCAATCGAGGCAAGAAAATTGAGGCTACGCTTCCACAAATTGCTAATCCTACAACAATCCAAGCAGGAAAAATTGCATAATGATAAATCCAAAGTGTGATAGGAGAGGAATCAAATTCACCTTGGCGATAAAAATATTGAGAGACCGCTAAATCGATTGGAGTAGACCAGAGAGTAAATAAAAGAACCGCTAAAAGAGGAAGAAAAATAGTCGTTGTTTTCGAAAAGGAATTTGGCATGATGAAAGCATTTAGGATTTTTTAAGACTTTGCTTCAATCTGGAGTTTATTGAATCGATAGTCGTTATTCCAGTTTTTAAATCCTTTTATATATAGCGGATTCCATAAAAATTGACACATAAATTCATTTTTTGAGTTTCCTATTTAAGGGAATTCGAATGACGAAGTCGGGTTTTTACTATATGCCAATTCAAGGATGTGTTATGGTAAAGCTATGAAAATTAGTGTAGGTTTTAACAAAAATGCCTGATAGAAACAGTATTTTTGAGAATCAGCAAGAATTAAAGTTTTCTGGTGAGCAAGGTTTTTTTGATAAAAGCAAGATCATCCGTTATTTGATTATTTGCTTGTTTGCTTTTAGTTTGTTTTCATTTTTGCATTTCCGAGAAGTTCGAGTAGAGATGCTGGAACTTGGCAGTATTGCTCCTCGTTATATTGTCTCTCAAGTGAATTTCGATTTCCCTGATGAAGAAGCGACTGTCATTTTGAAGCAAGACTCCATCAGAGATGTTGGAAAAATTTATCGACTTTCTCAAAATGATATTCGTCGAAAGCGAATCGAATTTGAAAACTTTTTACTATATAACCAAGCTTGGCATAAGCACACAGAAAACGGGCAGTTTGATGAACTTTACCAAGCAACAGAGAAAATAGAGCAAGCTCTTGTTGAAATGCGTTTTACCGATGCGCGGACTTTGGACCATATGAAATCTTTAGGAATTCCTACCAATCAATATCAGATATATACCCCAAATACTCTTATAGACCAAACTGTCCTTCCTGAATCTATTTGGGAAAAGATTCAAGCCAAAGATTTACCTCTCAGCCAGTATGAACCCCTCGTATCTGCTTTAACGATTGAATTTTTTAAACATAGCCATTGGCACATCGAAGAAGATATTCCAGCTCAAAGACAATTGAGAAAAAAAATTCAGAGTTTTGTCCCTGATAAATATACGCATGTGAATGCGGGAAATCGGATCATTGATCAAGGTGAAAAAGTCACATCCAGACATATAGCCATGCTTCAATCGATGAAAAGTGCGTTGGGAACTCGCCGTAATCTTTCTAATCCTTTTACGATGTTGGGCTCTTTGATTTTTACAGTCTTATTTATAGGAATTTTCCTATCTTACTTTCAAACGAACCAGCCTCGTATTTTAAAATCCAATCGAAAAATATTTCTGTTAGTGACGATTTTAGTTTTAACACTCATTTTATCAAAATTTACCGAGTTTTTTCTTTTAAATTCCAAAAATAACTTAATTGATACAATTCGTTACCCACTTTTTATTCCGCTGGCAGCGATCTTGATCTGTAGTTTAATTAATCCAGCGGTTGCTACATTTTCAGCAGGTTTTCTTTCTGTGGTGTCTTCAATTTCCTTGGCATTTGACTGGGAAGGATTTCTTCTTTTAAATTTAACGGCCGGTTTAGTTGCTATTTTGAGTGTCCATTCACTTAGACGAAGAAAGGAAATTTTTGTTGTTTGTTTAAATGCTTGGATCTGTTGCGTAATTGCCATTTTAGCCTCGCATTTGTATCACAACAGCATTGGTCATTTTTCTATGGTAGCAGATATTCTGAGTGCTTGTTTCTTTATGCTCTTCACGGCTGTTTTAGGCGTCGGATTACTTCCTTTACTGGAATCTGGATTCAGGATTATGACCGATGTGACATTGATGGAATATATGAATCCAAATAATGATTTATTGAGAAGGTTGACAATCGAAGCTCCAGGAACCTATCAACATTCGGTTGTTGTGGGAAATTTAGCAGAGGCAGCGGCTCTTTCTATAGGGGCAAATGGGCTATTTTGCCGTGTGGCAACTCTCTATCATGATGTGGGTAAAATGGCGACTTCTCAATATTTTACAGAAAACCAATTTGGTGAAGTAAATATTCATCAACTTCTCACACCTCAAGAATCTGCTCAAGTCATTATGGCGCATGTCCCAGAAGGAGTTTCATTGGCAAGAGAAGCGGGACTTCCAGAGCCGATTATTGATATTATTAAAGAACACCATGGAACAACGCTTGTTTATTATTTTTATCGCAAGCAAGTTGAAAAAATGGGTGGGGATAAGAATTTAGTGGATGAGAGAGAATTTCGCTATGCAGGCCCTACACCTAGAAGTAAAGAATCAGGGATTATTATGATTGCTGACTCTTTTGAAGCGGCTTCTCGTTCACTTGATAAAGTAAATGAAGACTCTTTGATGGGATTAGTTGATCGTTTAGTTCGAGAAAAAGCTGATGATGGACAATTTGATCAATGTTTGTTGACATTTGAAGAACTCTATACAGTGAAAAAAGCTTTAGTGAAAACTTTATTAGCAGCAGGTCATTCACGCATTAAATACCCTGCGCCAGAAAAAAAACTTTTAGCGTGTCGAGAAGCGGGAGCTTGATGATGAAACAACGTTTGGTCCTTATTACGGGCGCAACAGCTGGAATTGGGCAAGCTCTTGTTCATCTAGCGGCTCAAAAAGAACTAAAATTACTCATTACGGGTAGAAATCAAGAAGAATTAAAAAAACTGACGGACACATTTGGTTCTTTGATTGTTCAAGCAGTGGCAGCCGACCTTTCTCAGGAAGAAGGTGTTAAAACAATCATTGACTTAATTCATAAGCATTGTCCCGATATTATTATTAATAATGCGGGTTTTGGTCTATATGGAGAAGCTCTTTCGTATTCTACTGTACAGCAAAAGCATATTGTTGATGTAAATGTCAATGCAGTTTTGCAACTTAGTTTGGAAGGAGCAAGAGCTTTAATTTCTCAGGTTAAGCAAGGCGTTATTTTAAATGTATCCTCAGCTATTTCTTTTCAGGTAGCGCCTAATATGGCTGTTTATGCTGCCACTAAAGCATTTATCAACCAGTTTTCACAAAGTTTAGATGAAGAATTAAAACCGCTTGGAATTCGCGTGTTGGTTGCGTGTCCAGGAATGGTTAAAACAGAATTTAGCCAAAATGCTGGAATGACGCGTACAAGAAAATTTACTGCGGTCATGTCTTCCAAATTTGTAGCTCGTGTAATTTGGAAACAAATTGAAAGCTTAACTCCTTTAACAATTATTGATTGGAAATACCGGTTATTAACCTGGCTTTCTTATTTGATTCCGAAAAAAATCGTCACTGCTATCATTAAAAACAACATTGCGGAACGTATTGCTCCGCGCAACGTCATTAGATTACCCTCATGCAAGAACAAATAGATGTAGAATTGCTTCCTCAAGAGCCCAATGGATTTATAACTTTTAATTTAGATCCTTTGATTTTAAAAGCACTAGATAAAATGAATTTTAAAGAGCCTTCTCGAATTCAAACAGAGGCTATTCCACTGATCCAAAAAAAACAAGATCTCATCGCTCTTTCACAAACAGGTTCTGGAAAAACAGCCACTTGTGCTATCCCGATTTGTAATCGTGTAAATACGGAACTGACAGATATTCAAGCCCTGATCATTGTCCCAACAAGAGAATTAGCTTTACAATATGCAACAGAAACACAAAAAATTGGGAAATATAAAGGAGTTAAAGCGTTCGCAATTTTTGGGGGAGAAGATTCAGCTTTGCAGCAATCTAAACTTAAACATGGTGTACAAGTCTTAGTAGCCACTCCTGGACGTTTAATTGACTTTATTTATTCACGACAAATTGATTTGTCTCATGTGGAAACCTTGATACTAGATGAAGCTGATGAAATGTTAAGCATGGGGTTTTATGATGATCTTGTTTTTATTATTCAATGCTTAAACCACTCTCATCAAACATTATTGTTTTCAGCAACGATGCCAGCTGCGATTCAACGTTTAGCTAAGCATCACATGAAAGACCCTCAAGAGGTGAATTTAATCTTAGAACAAGCAAGCCCCCATCTATTAGAGCATTGCTTTGTTTATTGCTTAGCACATCAAAGAGACCATGAGCTTATCAAACTCATTAAAGAGAATAATCCCACGCAAGCTATTATTTTCTGTCAGTCGCGGTTTCAAGTAGAAAAAGTGTGTCGTACTTTACAGTCTCATTTAGATGGAGTAGATTTTTTACATGCGGGATTAAATCAAGATATTCGCACTATTGTGACAAATAAGTTTCGGACAGGTAAGATTCGGCTGCTCGTCGCAACGGATATTGTTGCCAGAGGTTTGGATTTTTCTAAAGTGAGCCATGTTTTTATTTACCAACTTTCTCATGAATCTGATGTTTATGTGCATCGATCTGGAAGAACAGGGCGATATGGGAAAACTGGAGTAGTTATTTCTTTGGTGACTTCTAGGGAGCTACCATATTTAAATGCTATTCTAAAACAGATTAAACAAGAGCCTCGTTGGATTGGATGCCCACCGCCTGAAAAACAGGAAACTGCTAAACCTCGAAAAAGACGCCCTTATCCCAATAAAAAAAGTTCTAAGCCTCATTAAGGTTCGACATGGATATTTCAATTGGATCTAAAAAAATTGGACCTGAGCATCCCCCGTTTATTATCGCTGAATTATCCGGCAATCATAACGGTTCACTTGAACGGGCCTTAAAACTTGTTGAAGAAGCTGCGCAAGCTGGAGCTCATGCTGTTAAATTACAAACTTACACACCGGATACTATTACCTTAAATGTTCGGCGTTCTGAATTTTTAATCGAAGAGAAATCGAGTTTGTGGACTGGACGGTATCTCTATGATCTTTACCAAGAAGCTCATATGCCTTGGGAATGGCATCAACCTATTTTTGAAAAATGCAAAGTTTTAGGATTGGTTGCTTTTAGTACACCTTTTGATGAAAGTGCAGTAGATTTTTTGGAAGCGTTAGATGTCCCTTGTTATAAAATTGCTTCTCCCGAAATCGTCGATTTACCCTTAATTCGAAAAGTTGCTTCACTTGGTAAACCCGTGCTTTTATCAACAGGGGGTGCCAATTTAGAAGAAATCACAGAAGCTGTGAATGCAGCCAGACAAGTGGGTTGCCAAGATTTAATTTTACTCAAATGTACAGCTGCCTATCCTGCGAAATCGATAGATATGCATTTACGTACAATTTTTCACATGAGCGAAAATTTTCAAGTACTGGTAGGATTGTCAGATCATACTTTAGGAATAGGTGCTTCTATCGCAAGTTTAGCTTTTGGATGTTGCCTTATAGAAAAACATTTAACTCTTTCTCGAAAAGAAGGAGGAGTTGACAGTGTTTTTTCTTTAGAGCCGGAAGAGTTAAAACTCTTAGTTAACGAATCAAAAAATGCTTGGGAAGCGTTAGGTCAGATTCACTATGGGCCTCTTGCCGTCGAACAAACCACGCATTCTCATCGTCCTTCTCTCTATTTTGTGAAAGACCTTGAGCAAGGAGAAAAAATACAGCTGCACCACATTCGATCAGTTAGGCCCAATAAAGGGTTACCCCCAAAAGAAATTGATAAAATCATAGGATTGACTATTAATCAATCTATTGCAATGGGAACACCTGTTACTTGGGATTTATTTAATATGGTTTAACTGAAAGAACTTAACATAAGTATTACATATATTTTAAAAATTCAATAAACTGACGATAAAAAAAATTACCATTGAGTTTTTTAAAAGAATTTCGCTTTATTTAATTTCTAATAGATGTCTATTAACAATTTGAGAAGAAAAAGATTAGCAATAGTTTAATCGATCGATGAATGAGGCATGCAGATTTTTTCTTCTCAAAAAGGTTTTTTTAAGACATGAGATGTGTTTTCATAAAATTCAATAATTGATCACATCTTGTTTTACTTTTTTCAAGTCCTTGTTCAATCGTTGTAAATTGTTTTTCTACAAGTCCACAATAAATTTTAACTTTAGGTTCAGTTCCTGAAGGACGAACCATCACTTTTGTGCCATCCTTGAGCCAGTATAAAAGAACGTCTGAAATGGGTAGAGTAATAGGATCTGTTTGATTTGTTTCTAAATGAATTTTGGTGGATAATAAATAATCTTCAACCACCGTGACAGGGATACCGCAAATATTTTTCAGATGTGTAGAGCGAAGTTTTTGCATTCCCAAAGACATTTGCTCTTTTCCTTCTTTAGTTTCGCCAAAGTTAATTGAAAGTAATTTTTCTTGATAAATCCCATATTTGTGATAAAGGTCATGAAGTTTATCTAGCAAAGTTTTTCCTTCTAATTTAGCTTTTAAAGCTAATTCAGAGATAAGTGCGCTACAAACAATAGCATCTTTGTCGCGTGCGTGAGTCCCTAATAGATATCCGTATGACTCTTCTCCACCAAAAATAAATTGGTGTCCCCCTTTGAATAATTCCCATTCATGAATTTTTTCAGCAATATACTTAAAGCCTGTTAATACATTAAAGCAAGGTCTCTCATAGGCATCACAAATGGCTTGAAAAAGCTCTGTGGTTCCAATCGTTTTAATAAAAGCAGCTTTTTCAGGAAGTTTTTTTTGTTTAGCTAAAGCCTCACAGACGTGTTCGAGAAGAAGAGCGCAAGTTTGATTTCCATTTAATAAAACAGCTTCTCCTTTGTGAAGGACAACAATTCCCATTCTGTCGGCATCTGGATCATTAGCGATTAAAAGATCACATTTTGATTGTAGCATTAATTCGATACCGAGTTTTAAGGCAGCTGGTTCTTCTGGATTGGGAAATCGAACAGTTGGGAAGGTACCATCGGGAATGACTTGAGGTTCAACAAAAACATAATTGGTAAATCCCCATTCCTTTAAGGCTAGGGGAGCCATCGTAATTCCCGTTCCGTGTAAACTAGTATAGGCAATTTTTAGTTGACTGCCTTGCTTTCGATTTATTTCAGGGTAATGCTGAAGAGGACGAATTGCCTTTAAATAGGCTTCATCAATTTCATTGTCAATTTCTTCGATTAATAAGTCGTCAAGGGAATGACAAACTTTTACCTGATTGGGATCGACAATTTTTGAAGCTTCTGCAATGACTCCATCGTCATGAGGGGGGACTAATTGTCCTCCATCAGACCAATAAACTTTATAACCGTTATATTCAGGGGGGTTGTGAGAAGCTGTAATCATGACAGCTGCTATACATTTTTTATAACGGCAAGCAAAAGAAACAAGGGGGGTGGGGCGAATATCTTTAAACAGATAAACGTGAATTTTATTAGCTGCTAATACTTTGGCAGTCTCTTCAGCAAATTCTCTGGAGTGATGACGAGAGTCGTAACCAATAAATACCGCTCGTTTTTTTTGAGTTTCATTGGGTTGCTTATTGATGTAGTTGGCTAATCCCTGTGTAGCGGCTCGGACAGTGTAAAAGTTCATCCGATTAGTTCCAACTCCCATGATTCCTCTGAGTCCTCCCGTTCCAAAAGTCAGATTCGTAAAAAATGCATCAACAATATGTTTAGGGTCTTCTAAAAGAAGTTGCTTAATTTCTGCTTTTGTAGCTACATCGTATTGACCTTCTAGCCATAGATTAACATTTTTCTGCGTGACTAAATCAAAAAGGGGTTTTTCAGCGAGTTCCATGGAATCATTCTCATTTTAAGTGTTTAAATCAATAAGGTAAGTTTAATTTCACCATAAAAGAGCTTGAGAATGCATGCAATAAAAAATTATCCCTGGCTTAAATTTGCATTCGAGATGATTTTTTGAAAAAAAATGAGTTTACCGTCACAGATTAAAGTAAATATCAATCGGCTAGATAAGAAGGTGAATTTGTTTTGCTAAATCTAAGAAGACTCGACTGACATGGCCTGGATAAAAAGCAAGGGGACCGTCCTTCATCATCAATTTTTTGCATAGTGGGATTAAAGGAATAGTGGCTAAAAAAGGAGAGATTTGAAAAAAGAAACTTGTTAATTTTTCTGTTTTTATCTCACCAAAATAGGATAAATTTGGCTTGTTTCTGGAACTGTAAACTCGGCCATATTTTCGATGTTTTCTAACAACTGAATTTCTAATTGATCAAACGCATTAATAGCTTTGACTGCAACTAAAATGGCTACATCTTTTGCTACAACAAAAGCGATCGTCATGGATAATACGTATGAAAGGGACAATAAGCAATCGCCTGTGCTGTGCCTGGAAGAAGATCAATTAATAAAAGATCTAAATCGCCCTAAAATTCTGAAAGCATTTTATTTTAAGGAAGAAGGAAGAAGGGAACTTCTTCAAATTACGGATCCGGGTTTCTTCAATCAGAGGAAAACAATTGAAATAATTTTGATTTCAAATTTTGTAAAGGGAATAAGCTTAGTCATGTGGTTATTTTGCTTTTTTGAGGCAGGGGCTCAATTTTTGAGATCTAACATAATGGGAATCGAGGGACCATCAATATCGGCACCTAATAAACTTATCTCTTAAGGCCCAATTGGAAAAGGTGACAGCTAAGTTAACAGCGACTGTTGATTTATCCATCACCTCTTTACCAGATCCAATAGCTAAAACTTTATTTGTCATGGCTGGTTATTTTCACGCAGTTGTCTCTGTAATTGCTCACGAATTTTATCTACGGAGACAACAGGAGCTGTTTCCGAAATTCCTTCACACCATTTAGCAGCTTCTTTCCAATCTTTTTTTGTTTTCAGGTTTTGGGGCCACCAAGGGTAGGTACGACATTGGGTAGGACGGACGGAATAAATTTGACATTTTTTATCTTTTAGAAAAACACAATCATAAGTTTGCGGCCTCTCAAGCAGTGAAAAACGTCCATTAATAGAGCGTAAATAATGATCTGCAAATTCTTGAATGGATAAATGTAAATGAAAAGCGATTTGTTTGATTTCTTCTTCGTTGACCCAAATATATCCAGGAGCACCTGTACAGCATTGACCGCACCCAGTGCATTCAAATGATAATCCTTCTGCATACCAAGGATTTTCTTCTTTAATAATTTTTAACATAGTTTAAAAGCCTTTCTTTTTAACCATTTGTCGAATACCTGCAAAAAAATAAAATGAGAAAGATAATACAAACGATTCTAAAACAACAGCGGCTTCGATAAAGAGCGAGAATAATATGAGCAATCCTTATTCAATAATTTAAGATAGTATAAGAAAAAATAACTATTGTCAACTTAGGTACGTTGTGATAAATTCCTCAAATGCTTAGTTTAACTAACTCATTTGAAGCATAACTTTTTTATAAGAGATCGATAAAATCGTTTTCAAAGGATTAACAGATTGTTATGTCCAAAAGAAGAAATTTTTTTATCCTTTCTCCAGCTAAAAAAATTATTTCAACCATTTCATTTCTTTTTGACACTGACGCCATCTACGTCTAACACACAAGCAAGTTAAAATTTGTTTGGTGTCGTTTTTCGCCTAGTACCAAATCAATTGTATTCATTAATTCGGAGACAAATAATATGCAAAAACAAAGAGAGCACTGGAGTTCACATTTAGGATTTATTCTTGCGGCAGCGGGATCGGCAATTGGTCTCGGAACGTTATGGAAATTTCCTTATGTCACAGGTGAAAACGGTGGAGGGCTCTTTGTTTTTATTTATATTTTATGCACGTTTTTTATTGGAGTTCCAGTTTTTATTGCGGAATTGATTTTGGGCCGAAAAGCCCAACGTGGAGCTGTTGGCATTTTTGCAAGCTTAGCTAATAACTCTGCTGCTTGGAAAACTGTGGGTTGGTTAGGAGTTGCCTCCTCTTTTTTAATCATGTCTTTTTATAGTATTTTAGCGGGGTGGGGACTCAATTACATTTTCATGTCTCTCAGTCAATTTTACAAGGATCGGACAGCCCAAGAAATTTCAGGGGTTTTTGACATCCTTGCTTCTTCAGCTGATATCACTTTATTCTGGCACTTTCTCTTCACGGCATTGACAGCCGCCGTCGTTTATCGAGGCATTCGTCAAGGGATTGAGTATTGGAGCCGCTTTATGACGATTGGCTTATTAATTATTCTTTTAAGTATGTGTGTGTATGCTTTCACCCTTCCAGGATTTCGAGAAGGAGTTAATTTTATTTTCTATCCAGATTTATCTCGTTTTAAACCCTCTGCTGCTATTGATGCTCTCGGGCTATCTTTCTTTACGCTTAGTTTAGGTCAAGGGATCATGTTGACTTACGGAAGCTATATGAGAAGAGGGGACAATATCCCTAAAACGGCAGTGATCATAGGTGTCATGATTGTATTGATTTCTTTATTGGCAGGCCTCATGATTTTCCCTATTATTTTTTCTTTTGGATTTGCACCCGAAGCTGGTCCTGGGCTTGTCTTCAAAACATTACCGGTTTTATTTGCTCAGTTGCCGGGAGCTCTTTTTATTTCTACCGCATTTTTCGTGTTATTTGTGTTTACGGCACTCACTTCCGCTGTCGCTTTAATCGAAGTTGTCACAGCAAATTTTACTGATTTACTCGGTTGGTCACGTCAAAAAGCTGTTTTAATTGTGTCGATTAGTTGTTTTATATTTGGTATTCCTAGCGCATTATCTAATACAAATACGTTATTTGCAAACTGGCCCGCCATTTATGGAAAAACTTTTTTTCAAACTATTGATGATTTGGTTACTCTTTGGTTTTTACCTATTGGAGGGTTATTAGTGTCTATTTTTACGGGTTGGGTTTTAGATAAAGAATTAGCGAAAGAAGAGTTTTCTTCTGGTACGACCATGCGTTGGTTATGGCACCCGTGGATTTTCTTTATTCGTTGGGTTGCTCCCATAGCTATTGTATTTATCATTCTACAGCAGAGTGGTTTGATTGATATCGACACTTATTTCAGTTAGAGAAAAGTAATAAGCCATTTATAAACAGGATATTGAGAAAATATTTATAAATTCTAGTAATAGATTTAAGTAAAAAAATAAAGAAAAATGTTAACATAATGCAGGCAGAGTTAGATGAGCAAGCAGTCTTTTAACTCTAAAATTTATCGAAAATTTAAAAAGGGGATTATTATTTTTTAATAAAAATCGTTGATAGTAGACGGATTATTATCTACTCTTGATCAAATTTTTAGATTGAAAAACTGATTAGTTTTAGGAGGTATTTATTATGAAGGATATAGCACATCATCTTAGATATATTCAAAGGAAAATCATTCGAAATAATCGTCAAGAAGAATTAAAAGCAACTCGCTTAGGTCCCAAGCCACCTTTGACGTTAACTGAGAATGCAAAGAATTCCGCTAAAGAACAAATCAACTCTCAGACACAACCGTAAAAATTAACAAAAGCACATTTCTATCATTAGAAGCTAGTTTTGTTGGACCATTTTCTGTTCTAAGAATAAAGTCTTGGGAGTTTGCTAAAAAATGATTTTATAAACTCCCAAGACTATACTTATTTAGTAGAGTTTTCTTCTTCTTCTTCATCCGCATCTGCGATCAATGCTTCAGAAAGAAGCACAATACCGGCAGTTGATGCTGCGTAGGTAAGCGTATTTTTAATGACTTTGGCAGGATCAATCACGCCAGCGGCAATTAAGTCTTCGACTTTTTCAGTTAAAGCATTAAATCCGAAATTGGCAGGAGAATTGAGGACTTCATTTAAGACGACGCTTCCATCAAAACCGGTATTTTGCACAATTTGTTTAATAGGTGTTTCGCAAGCCTGCAAAACAATTTTAGCTCCTACCGCTTCATCGCCTTCTAGTTTTAGTTGGCCCAATATTTTACTTGCGTTTAGTAAAGCAACTCCTCCACCCGGAACAATTCCTTCTTCTAAAGCAGCCTTTGTTGAATTTAAGCTATCATCAAACATTTGTTTTTTCTGCTTCATTTCAGTCTCTGTCGCCGCACCTACTCGAATAACAGCAACGCCACCACTCAATTTAGCTCGTCGCTCTTCTAATTTTTCTTTATCATAAGAACTTTGTGCCAAGTTAATTTCGGCATCAATTTGTTTAATTCTTGCAGCGATATCTTCTTGAGCTCCTGTTCCACCAACAATCGTTGTTGATTCTTTTGTGACAGTTACTTTTTCTGCTGATCCTAAAGCTGTTGCTGGAATTTCTTTTAAAGAAATGCCAACTTCTTCAGAAACAACCGTAGCGGCTGTTAACGTTGCAATATCTTGAAGCATTGCTTTACGACGATCGCCAAACCCTGGGGCTTTAACAGCAGCTACTTTTAGAGTACCACGAAGTTTATTGACGACTAGTGTTGACAATGCATCTCCGTCAATATCTTCGGCAATGATTAAAAGTTCGCGTCCTGATGCAGCCGTAGCTTGAAGCACAGGAAGTAATTCATGAATACTAGAAATTTTTTTATCAACGAGGAGGATTTGAGCATGATCCATTTCAACAATCATTTTTTCGAGGTTCGTGCAAAGGTAAGGACTGACATAACCACGATCAAATTTCATCCCTTTGACAACTTCTATACATGTTTCGGTACCCTTTCCTTCTTCGATTGTAATAGCGCCGGAATTACTCACTTTTTCCATCGCTTCTGCAATTAATTCGCCAATTTCTTGATTACCGGAAGCGGAAACAACAGCAACGTTTCTTGTTTCTTGTTTTGTTTTAACTGGAATAGCTGCCTTTTCAATCGCTTTTACAACAACTTCAACAGCTTTATCCATCCCTCTTTTAATTCCGATTGGACTTGCTCCAGAAGAAATATTTTTTATACCGGCTTCCACTAAAGATCTTAAAAGTAGAGCTCCACTTGTTGTCCCATCTCCACACTTTTCTTTAATTTTTTGGACGACTTCTTTTGCCATTGCAACGCCCATATTTTCGTATTTGTCTTCGAGTTGGATATCTCGAATGATGCTTGCGCCGTCGTTTGTGATTGTGGGAGCTCCCCAACTTTTTTCAAGACCTACATTTCTTCCTTTAGGGCCAAGGGTGAAGGCAACAACGTCGGCTAATTTCTTGATTCCCTTTAAAAGAAATTCCCGTGCTTCCTCTTCAAAAATAATTTCTTTAGGTATTGACATATGAGCTCCTCTTTAAAATTTCTTATCTATCGAATTTTCGCTCAAAGTAAGATTTCAATTTCTCACCTTGCAAGTCATTTAAATGACGCAAAAAAGTTTAATCATTGAGAAATGATGCTAGGGAAAAAAAGAGAATTTTGCAAGAGAGAAATTACTTTTTTAGCAACTGAGTTGTTGATTTGCTAGATTTAAATACGTGTTTGGGAGAAGGAATCACATCCGCTAAGTTAACTTGTAGCAGTAACAAAGAATAATCGAGAAAATCATCTTGAATTTTTTTCCCTTCTTTTAGAATAAAAACGTAAGGGTGAAGAAATTGATCATAAGATTTAGATTGCGATTCTTTCATAGGAATCTCTGGTTAGCGATTAACTTAAGTAAGCCGAGCTTTAGTTTATGAGGGATAGAACATTGTTAAAGTCATTTTGATACTAGATTGAATCTCTAAGCTGAGATTAGACTTAAGTTTAACTTCTTTTCAAATATAATAAAAGGAGGATATTTTGAAGAGTTGTTTATAGTCAATAGACCTAAATAATAATTTATGCAAGGATTAAAAATACCTCAAGCTTGAATTGTCAATTGTGAAAAAGATTGTAGATGTCTCTTTTAGATACTTGGCGCAAATCGGCCACCATTTTTATGGCTTCTTTGCGAGAAAGTGAATATGTCGCTTGCATCCAAGAAACATGCTCTTCGGGAGACCATTGATTCCAATCGACTTGTGTTTGAGAAAAAGGTTCAATCATCAAGACAATTTCACCACGTGGCTCTTTATCTTTCCATTTCTTGAAGATTTCTTCTGCTGTTCCTCTGACAAATTCTTCAAACTTTTTTGTCAATTCTCTTGCCACAACTAATTGTCTATGAGGTTGTAAACTGTGAAATAGTTTTAAAGTATCGATTAAACGATGAGGAGATTCATAGCAGATAGTTGTCCCTGTATAGGTAAAAAGTGAAAGTAGAAATTTTTTTAGCTCTCCTTCTTTGCGGGGAAGAAAGCCAATAAATTGAAAATGGTCTGTTGGAAGTCCTGAGCAAGTTAAAGCTTGGATCGCTGCGCATGGACCTGGGATCGCTGTGACAGGAATTTGATTGGATATGCAAAGTTGGACTAATTGCGTTCCTGGATCAGAAATTCCTGGTGTGCCTGCATCCGAGATCAAACAAATATTTTTACCAGCATGGAGATCATCCAAAATTGATTGAGACTTTTCGGTTTCGTTAAACTTATGATAACTTTTAAGAGGTTTGTGTATATCGTAATGTTGAAGAAGTCTAAGACTATGCCGTGTGTCTTCACATAAGATATAATCACAGAGTTTAAGTGTCTCAATAGCTCTAAAAGTTATGTCTGATAAATGCCCGATGGGAGTCGCAACTAGATATAACATACAACAATTTTTCTAATTTTAAATGAGCGTTTAAAAAAGGGATATGAAGGAGAAATAGAGCAAAGATATTAGAAATAATTAGGTGGCACCCAGATTCGAACTGGGGGATGGAAGCTTTGCAGGCTTCTGCCTTACCACTTGGCTATGCCACCACCTAGAAAAACTAAGGGTATACACAAATAAACATCATTTCGTCAAGTGCGTTTTTATAAAAAGGAAAAAATGCTTTCTAAGTGGTTGTTTTTGAAAGATTCGGTTTTGAAAAATAAAAATTTTTAAATCTGGATTTTTCGGCTAACTAGAAGTGGTTTTAGAAAGACCCATCATTTCCAAAAAATCTTCTTCAGGTAAGCCTGCCAATTTCGCTTCTTTTCCTACTTTGTAACCAGTGGCTCCAGTATTGATTCGAGTAATATCTAAGCCTCCCATCTCCTTCATGATAGGAACAAAAATCTCTTGAAATTGTTTTCTGACTTCTGGATCAGATTTTAGTTCTTCGTGAGACGGAAATTTTCCATTGATTTCATTCATAATGGCAAAGGCTTTTGCAACACCATCCATCATTCCCGTGCGGTCTTTTCCACTCATGCAGTTAAAAGCACATTTAGTTCCTTTTTGAATGTTATCCATACCATTACTGAGATTGATAATTTTTGCGCCAATCTCATATTGATTATCTCCATCTAAATAAGCTTTGGGAGATTCCATGAGAAAAGTGATGTCATCTAAAAGACTTTGTAATTTAGCTCGTTCTTCGAGCAATCCAATTTTTTCATTGTTGATCAAAGCTTCTGCTTGGGCTTTTAAACCTTGAAAAGCTTTTTTATTTTCTAAGGATTGATTAATTGTTCCAAAACCTATTTTAACAGCTCCTGCGTTCACTCCAAAATTAAATGTATTGATGTTTAAGTTAACACCAATTGCATACCCATCGATATCAATAGATTTATTTTGTTCCGCATAACTTTGTAAAGCAGAAATTTGATCATTCAACATGTTTTTCTCATTAGCGCCTTTTGAACCAATGGCACGCAAATCATCTGGTGTGACAAGACTAACCGAATTGAAATTAAGATTAATTCCCTGTTCTTGGGCATCTTCTAAAGACATTTTTATATCTGATAAATGTTGTAACACAGCGGCTTTTAAGAGTTCACCAGCTGCTTGCTTGGAGTTTTCTTTTCTAATTGTTGCATTGGTTTCATATTTGTCAGAAGTAATAGCGTGTCTCAATGCCTGATAAACGATTTTGTCCTCCGAGTTTTTTAAGTTAGATTCCCATCCATTAATCAAATGCGTTTCTTGTCGATTCGCACTTGAGATCCCCCCAGTTTTACCAAAAATTTTTTCGAACACGCGCGCTGAGCCATTCGTTTTTAAAGCCTTATCAAATTCTGCATTCAGTGGTGTTTGGGTACTAGTAAATAGAAAATCTTGCCCTTCTTTTTCAAAAGAAACAGTACGAGTCATTGTCGTTCTGACTTGTTGGCTTATATTTTGAGCTGAGAAAGATTTGACTTGTTTTTGGATCTTTTCCTCTGAAAAATTCAATTTCACCCGATAAATTCCATTGAGTCCAACCACACCTGCTCGACGCTTAACGTCGCTTATCCCATCTGTAAAAGCTTTCATTTGTTCTAGCTGATCTTTTTGAACAGAGGATAAATCTGTTGTTTTTATATCTTGAAGTTCTGTTGGCATTGTTCGACTTGCTTGATCCATCGCACTTGTCGCTTGTTTAAAAGCCTCGACAGCCGCATTTTTCGTTGAAGAAATCAAGGCAAAAAAACGAATGAGTTTGGCTTCAAACCCTCCTTTTGAAAGAGCTGTTAATTCCGATCTAAATTTTTCGCCACCTAATTGAACAACAGCTTCGATGTGAGCTTTTTGAATAATTTGAGCGATTTGTTTTTCAGATGTTTTGATGGCTTTATTTAAATCTTTGATCTCTTTTTTCGATAAGGTGTTTCCGTTTGCAGGATTTAAAGCGTTAGCAAGATTTTCATGAACTTGAAATAATTCAGTAGAAGCTTTTTCATAAATTTCAGCTACTTGCGGATTGTGACCATTTTGATTTTCTAACTGTTTTAATAGTTGATAGGCATGCCCCATATGAACATTAATTCTGCTACTAGCATGATTAATATCTTGCGTTGATGGTTTAAAACTAACAGAATGAATACTTTTATTAAATTCAGTATTTATATTCATAGTATTAACCATTTTAGTTTATTTAATTTAATTATAATTAATTAAAATTAAGTAATTATTAATTTTTTAAATTTTAATTATTAATTTTTGTATTGAATGGTATACTAAGAGATGCAAGGAATATGCCAGTTTAGAAAACTAGCAACAAAGAAGTTTATTTTAAAAGGAATAGGATTTGAGAGAGAAACGTAAGGGCCCATCAAGGTGGGATAGTTATGTTCTTGAATTAAGTAGGGCAGGGAAAGGATTCAAAAGGTTTGAGTTTTAAAATATGACGAGAGAGTTGTTTCCATAACCGCCAATTGCTTTTAAGATTTTTTCTGAGGATAGACAATTTTTGTTTAAAAACCTTTAATTGATCTGGTTCTCGCCCTTCTTTTCGAGCAAGCCGGTAGTTAACTCGCAATTGGTTAAATTCAGCAAATTCTACGACTAATTTTTCAGCTAGTTCGCGAACAAGCTTTTCAAGTTCATCTTTTTTTACATACCATAAATTGCAAACACGACCTAGTAATAACCTTTTTCTTTCAAGAACCATTCTTTTTTGAATGGTATAAGAATCCATCCGTTTCAGCTCTTTAGTCAAACCACATTTGCTAAGTGTCCAAATGAGCCATTTTGTGGGGTCAAAATGAAACCAGCGAATTCCATTTCGGTAATCATTACAGAAAGTATGGTGATAGTTATGATAACCTTCACCAAAAGTTAATAGGGCCAAAATATAATTGTTGACCGCTGATTGCTCTTGGCAAAATGGGCGATCGCCCCAAGTGTGAGCAAGTGAATTGATAAACCACGTAAAGTGATGAAGAAGAAATAAACGTGTCCAACAAGCTAGAAAAAAAGCTCCCATATAATCATCTAAAAACCAACCGACAACTAAAAAAGCAATTCCATTACTTATGAGCATACAAAGGAAATCATATTTATGTTGAAATTGAACAAGACGATTTTTTATTAAATCGGGCACAACTTTAGCTTCAATTTTTTTAGGCTTTTCTAAAATCCATAGGCAATGAGCATACCAAAACCCCTTTTTTATAGAATAAGGGTCACAATCTGTATCGACGTGGGTATGATGCAAGCGATGATCAAATGACCATCTTAGAGCACTTCCCTGACCAGCCATTGAACCAAAAAATAAGAGAAGTATTTCCACAAAAGAATTTGTTCGATAGCTTCGATGTGAATAAAATCGGTGATAACCAGCTGTAATACTTAAACCAGTTAAGTAAAGTAAAATGATTGATACTCCAATCATTCCTAAAGAAGGGGGAGTAAAGTAGAAGTAAAAGGGTAAAGAAAGGATAAGAAGAGTCTGATAAATCGTTAAGAAGAGTGTCGGTCCCCAATTAAATTCTTTAATTTTCATTTTTTTCTCCAAAGATTTTTCGCGAAAAGAATCATCATAAACGATTTAGGGATTTCAAGCGAGTCAATGGCAAAGTAAGAAGGTTTTGTTTTCTGTTCATTCAAATATTAGCATGATAAGAAATTTCGATGGTTTTATATAAAACCCATGAAACCTTTGACTTTTCTTAAGTTTTGATCCAATATAGATGGATATAATTGAAATAAACCGTTGTTTTATATCATATAAGTAAAACAAAATTTGAACTAACTATCGCAGCATTTCGAAAAGCGGCAGGTGAAATGTCTGACCGGTCAGTGCCAAATTTTATTTCAATAGTGAAAAAGATTCCAAGTAGAGTTATTTGCCTTATTTTTACCTTGGCATTTCATGAAATGACGACTCCAATATTTCATTCCGTTTACATTGTTTTGCCTCATTATGTTCACAAATCTGCGATTTCTTATCCAATCCATGCTTTATTTGGGATAAGAGAAGAAGCTAATAAAGATAAAGCCGGACTAAGGTTTTTTAAATAGGATTAGCATCAATGAGAATAATGACTTTAAAACAGATTGCTAAAATCTTGAACTCTTCTTTGCCTGAAGTAGAAGGTGTGGTTGAAGGATTTTGTGTAGATAGTCGGCTAACAAAAAAAAATGAGGTTTTTGTCGCTTTAAGGGGAGAGCATGTCGATGGGCACGCCTATTTGAATGAAGTGAAGCAAAAAGGAGCCTTAGCGGCAATCGTCGATCAAAATTATCAAGGGCCTGTATTTGGGATGCATTTATTTCGAACAGAAAATCCTTTACTAGCTCTCCAAATGCTAGCTCAAAAATGTCTTGAAAAAACGAGCCGTATTGTAGCTGTAACAGGTTCGATAGGGAAAACAACCACAAAAGAGTTTATTAAAACACTTTTAGAGCAGAGATATGTCACCGCTGCTTCCCAGGGAAATAGCAATTCACAGGTAGGTCTTCCTTTAACTGTATTAAATCATACGACTGGGACGGAAGATATCTTAGTTTTAGAAATGGGAATGACAGAACCTGGGCAGCTGAGTACATTAGTTAATATTGCTCATCCAGAAGTGTCTGTATTGACAACAGCTGCTTTAGTCCATGCTTGTCGCTTTGAAACATTAAAAGATATCGCATTAACAAAAGCAGAAATATTCTCTCATTCGCATACTCGATTAGGTGTGGTTGATCGAGAGATAGAAGCTTATGAAACAATTGCTCAAATAGGAGAATGCAAAAAAATATCCTTTTCGACAGTAAGCTCTAGTGCTGATTATCATTTAGAAACTGTTAATGAAGAAGTTAGATTAAAAACAGAAGGACAGAGTATTTCTCTTGGTAAAATGTGTTTGCCCGGTAAACACAATCTTCACAATTTACTTGCTGCGATTGCTGTTGCGAGGTATTTCGAGCTAACTTGGAATGAAATTAAACAAGCTATCCCTTTTCTTAAATTACCCGAGAGGCGCCTACAATTCGTTCAAAAAGAGGGTATTTATTTTTTAAACGATTCTTATAATGCTTCGGAACTATCGGTCAAATCTGCCTTAGAAACGCTGCCAAATGCAACGGGAAAAGGTTATAAAATTGCTGTTTTAGGTAGTATGATGGAGCTTGGACATTTTTCAGATGAATGTCACCAACGTGTTGGTGAGTTTGCTTTAAATTATGTGGATAAAATGTACTGTTTTGGTGCTGAGTGTTTACCTATTGTTGAGGTTTGGAAAAAAGCAAATCGACCTGTTGAATTATTTATGGAACGTTCTGAGCTAATTTCAACTTTAAAAAAAAACTTAAAACCCGCCGATGTTGTTTTATTGAAAGGGTCTAGATCCAAAGAGTTGTGGAAAATATTAGAAGAACTGTAAAAAATAACTAAAGAGCTTTATTTATGATTTTGTTTGTAATTGATTACTTGGAAAGGGTTTGGACTCTAAAAGTTCCAAGCGTCTTTAGTTATTATTCTACAAGAATGATTCTTGCCGCAATTACTTCTCTTCTATTGAGTATTTTTTTAGGGCCTTATTTTATCCGTAAACTTTATGAGTTAAAAATCGGTCAATCAATTCGAAAAGAAGATTGCCCCTTGTTGGGACAATTACATGAGAAGAAACAAAACACTCCCACAATGGGAGGAATTCTTATTCTTTCTTCTATGTTGATTTCATTAGTTTTATGGATGGATTTAACACATATTTTCACGCTCATTTTGTTTGTCACAACTGTATTTTTAGGTTTGATTGGAGGAAGAGACGATTATCTCAAATTGAAATATAAAAATACCAAAGGGATGTCAGCACGAGGAAAATTATTTTTTCAATTTGTTTTATCCGCTGCAATTGCTTCTTATTTTTTATTGAGTCCAGTTAATGAAATGTTTGAGAAGTGGACATGGTTTCAACCTCCCGTAATTAAAGAGCAGATTGTTGTTAAAAATTCTGAAACTTTACAAGAGATGCCTTCCCAAACTAAAAGCATTAGTTTGAAAGAATACGCTTCGAGACTCTACATTCCCTTTTTTAAAGAGCCTGTTGTTACGTTTGGAGGTATTTCTCTTATTCTCATGGCTTTTTTCATTTTTTTTGTGATCACAGGATCTTCAAATGCCGCTAATTTGACCGATGGCTTAGATGGATTGTTGGCTGGTTGTTTGGTTACAGCGGCAGGATCCCTTTGCTTGATCGCTTTTGTTTCCAATCATGTGGATATTGCTCGTTATCTCAACATCCTTTACATCGAAGGAAGTGGAGAAATAGCCATTTATCTTTGCGCCTTAATCGGAGCAAGCTTAGGATTTTTATGGTATAATAGTTATCCTGCACAAGTCTTTATGGGAGATACAGGTTCTTTGACATTAGGGGGAATTTTAGGCGTTTCAGCAGTGCTGTTGCGCAGAGAGTTTCTTTTAGGGATTGTTGGAGGGATTTTTGTTGCCGAAGCACTTTCCGTTATTCTTCAAGTGGCTAGCTATCGACTTAGAAATAAAAAAAGGATTTTCCTTTGTGCGCCTTTGCATCATCATTTCGAATATAAAGGATGGCCCGAAACTAAAGTTGTGATTCGATTTTGGATCATGAGTTTACTCTTTGCAATTATTGGCATTGCCTCTTTAAAATTTCAATAAAGGATTGATAACAGATGCCGATAGAAAATTATTTTGGAAAAAAAGCGCTCATCATTGGATTAGGGATAAGTGGAAGAGCCGCGGCTTCTTTCTTGCAAACATCTGGAGTAAAAGTTTTAGGGGTGGATCGAGATTATCTTCAATTGGAAAATCATCCTGAAATTTTAGAACTGAAAGCAAAGGGATTGGTAATTCAGGCAGATTGTGAAACCATTGATTTAAAAACATTTGATTTAATCGTCGTTTCTCCTGGAATTCCTTCGAATCACCCTTTAATTAAAAAAGCGCACGAACATAAAAAAGAGGTAATTGGAGAAATTGAATTGGGATGCCGCGCGTCTTGCCATTCGATTATTGGTGTGACAGGAACTAATGGCAAAACAACGGTCACTTTATTAATTACACATATTTTGAATGCAAATGGATTAAAAGCTAAAGCTTTAGGTAATGTAGGGGCTCCCTTAACAAGAGAAATTTTAACACTCGATCTTCAAGAAATTGCCGTTTTGGAGCTTAGCTCCTATCAGCTTGACACTTTTCAACAACAGGTTTTGGACGAAGCTGTTGTTTTGAATATCACTCCTGATCATTTAGAGCGCTATGAGACAATGGAAAACTATGCAAAATCGAAATTTCAAATTGGAAAATGTTTAAAAAAGTCGGGAAAATTATTTGTCGAGAGGAAAGCTGCCGTCGAATACCAGCATCTTTTAAATTTTCCTCATTCGACGTATGGTTATTTACCTTCTTGCCATACTTATACGGATTTACGCTCGGTCTTCTTAGAGGGAATGCAGCAGTTTGAGTTACCGCTAGAATGGCAAGGGAAAGAAAATCACGATCTAGAAAATCTCTTAGCTGCTTATGCCATTTGCGCACGACGAGGAATTAAACCTCAGCAATTTTTACAGGCTCTAAAGACTTTTCAAAAGCCCTCTCATCGTGTCGAGTTTGTTTTAGAAAAGAATGGGATTCATTTCTACGATGATAGCAAAGGAACGAATATTGATGCAGTTATGCGAGCTGTACAATCGATCAATCGTCCTATATTTTTGATCGCTGGAGGAGTGGATAAAGGGGCTTCTTATGTGGCTTGGTTAAATGTTTTTAAAGGTCATGTAAAAAAAGTTTATGCCATAGGGCAAGCGGCAAATAAAATTCAAAAAGAATTATCACTGCATATTAGAGTGCAAATCGAAGCAAATTTAGATGACGCTGTCAAGCAAGCTTATCAGGATGCTAAGGAAGGAGACGTTGTTTTACTCTCTCCCGGTTGTGCAAGTTTTGATATGTTTAAAGATTATATCCATCGTGGAGAAGAGTTTAAAAGGCTTGTAAAACTTCTATAAATAAGAGAAATAAAAAAAGTAGAGAGGATAAATAAAATGACAAGAAAGGATACGATACTGATTGCTGTCGTTATCAATGCTGGTTTGTTAGCGATTTTATTTGCGACAGCTATCATTTATGATACTGAAAAAGTGCTGGAGCAAAGCGAATTCAATTCTTCTTTAGCGGAGGCTAAAGAAATTCCTTTAACTGATCCGGCTAATCATCTTGTCGCGACCGGTCCAGTTATTGTGGACGAAGTTGATAATGTTTTAAAGTATTATTCTCAACCTTCTTATTCATTAAAAATTGATCCTTCTGATTCTTATAATCCTGAATCTATCGTTGTTCAGGCGAGTTCTTCTGAAGATGATGAGCCAATATCTGAATCTTCACCTAATTTTAAAGGTAATTTTGTTGAAATAACCGTTAAAAAAGGAGATGTATTAGAAAAGATTGCTCGTGCTAATGGGACAACGATTAATGCGATTAAGAAAGCAAATAACCTTCCCAACGAAAAGTTGTCAATAGGTCAAGTTTTAAAAATTCCTTTGAATCAAGTTCAAGGGGCAATTGCAGCAAAAAGTGAAATATTTAAAAAGGATTTAGAGCAAATAGAAAATAATCAAAACTCATCCGAAGCTGTTTATTATATTGTTAAAAGCGGAGATAATCCTTGGAAAATTGCTAAACAATTTAATGTGAAATATGAGGATATTTTAAGGCTAAATCAATTAGATGAAGAAAAGGCTAGAAATTTGAAGATTGGGGATCGCATTCGCGTTAAGTAGTTGTTCATGACATTTTATCGGTCGTTACTATTATTTTGTGTGGCTTCGATCTTCGCGATGGGGCTAGTTATGATTTTTAATACCACTTCAGCAGAAGTTTTAGATCTTGCACTTAATAAAAGTACCCATCAGGCCTTATTAAAACAAATTTTTTATTGTTTGATAGGATTAATCTTAGCTGGTTGTGTATGGCATTTGGGGTATCAGAAGGTCATTAGTTTTAGTCCCTATTTGTTAGTTTTTTTCTGTTTTTTACTTGTTCTGACACTTATTCCAGGTTTGGGTAAAGAAGTTAATGGATCAAGGAGATGGATTGGTGTGGCAGGATTTTTTTTTCAACCTTCCGAATTTGTTAAATACATTGTTCCGGCTTATTTTATCTATCGAATGGAAAATATAGAGGGGGAATCGCTAGGATTAAAAGACTTTCTTAAATTGATCGCTCAAGTAGGAACCCCTATTTTCCTTATCTTAATAGAACCTAATAATGGGACGGCGGGTGTGATAGGCCTTGTTGTCATAGTCATGTGTGTGATGACAAAAATTCGATTTAAATATTGGGCTCTTCCACTAATGTGTTTTATGGTGATTGGTGCAATTTCCGCTTATCATCTTCCTTACGTATCAGCAAGATTAAAAGTTTATCTTCATCCGGAATTAGATTTGAGAGGTAAAGGCCATCAACCTTATCAAGCAAAAATAGCTGCAGGTTCTGGGCAATTGTTAGGAAGAGGGCCTGGGAATAGTTTGCAGAAATTAAGTTATCTTCCCGAAGCACAAAATGATTATATTGCGGCTATTTACGCGGAAGAGTTTGGCTTTATAGGTGTAACAGCTTTAGTGATTCTTTATATGATGATTGGTTATGTGGGATTTTATATTGCTCATATTTCTTCAGACAGAAGAGGTTTTTATTTTGCGACGGCCATTACTTTTTTAATCTGTTTTCAAGCTTTTATGAATCTTGGAGTTGTGTCTGGTTTATTGCCAAGTACAGGATTAAATCTTCCTTTTTTTAGCCAAGGTGGGACTTCATTAATGGCTAATATCGCAGGTCTCGGACTGTTATTAAATATTGCTCATCAGAGGAGTCAAGTATGTCTAAACGGTTTATGATCACAGCTGGTGGGACGGGGGGGCATATTTTTCCTGCTCAAGGATTAGCACAAGAACTCATCAAAAAAACCTTTTCTTCCTCTATTTTGTTTGTTGCGGGGGGCCTTTCAACAAATAAATATTTTGATCGCTCCATTTTCCCTTTTCAAGAAATTTCTGCAAGTCCACTCTTTTCTAAAAATCCTTTTAAATTATTAAAAGGTGTTTTTAATCTTTTAAGAGGCGTTTGGCAAAGTATTCGAATTATTAGAAAATTTAAACCAGATGTCGTTGTTGGATTTGGAAGTTACTATACAGTGCCTCCCTTACTTGCAGCAAAAATTCTCCGTATTCCAATTGTTTTGCATGAAGCAAATAGTATTCCAGGAAAAGCTAACAAATGGCTTGCTTCGATGGCTTGGCGAGTAGGGATTCATTTTCCTTTTACAGCCACTTTGTTGAAAGGAAATACGATAGAAGTAGGGATGCCTTTAAGAGAAGGGTATCAGCTTGATCAAATTGATAAAATAGAGGCATTATCTTATTTTGGATTAAGTAAAAATAACTCTACACTTTTAGTTTTTGGTGGATCTCAGGGAGCTTTAGCCATTAACAGATTGATGAGAAATTTAGCCAATACATGGAAGAATACACCTATTCAAATCATTCATATTACAGGAAGTATACAAGAAGCAGATGACCTTAAAATTTTTTATGCTAATTACCAAGTAAAAGCCTCTGTCAAAGCATTTGAAAAAAATATGCATTTAGCATGGCGTGCAGCAGAAGTATTTATAGGTCGCTCAGGAGCTTCGACAATTGCTGAAGCAATGGAATTTGAAGTGCCAGGGATTTTAATTCCTTATCCTCACGCAACAGATCATCATCAAGACAAAAATGCTGATTTTTTTGTTGATATTGTTAAGGGTGGAATAAAAATTGTTGAAGAGAAAGCTAAACCAGAAATTGTTCTTAAATCTATTCAACTGTTAATTGACCCTATAGCATTAGAAAAAAGGAAAAGTGCTATCCATTCTTATAAATGTAGGCCAGATCGTACAACGCTTTGCGAGCTTGTTTTAGACACAAGCGAATTAAAAAGTTTACATAAAGCACCACAGAAAAGGAAAAAACCATGAGAGGGCATTATCATTTCATTGGAATCGGTGGAATAGGAATGAGCGGGCTTGCGCGAATTCTACTTCAACAAAATCTGAGTGTGTCAGGTAGTGATATTGCTTTTAACTACACTATTGAAGAATTAATTAAATCTGGTGCGACTATTTATAAAGGACATTCTCCTTCTTATATTACTTCAGGGTCTACTGTGATTTACAGTAGTGATATAAAAACTGATAATCCTGAATACCTTGCAGCAAAAAATTTGCAATGTTCTTTACTTCATCGTGCTGAATTATTAGCCCTTTTAACAAGACAAAAAAAATCATTAGCTGTTACTGGAACTCATGGTAAAACGACAACATCCTCTCTTTTAGCAACAACTCTTTTAGAAGCAAATTGCGATCCTTCTTTTGCCGTTGGTGGGGTAATCCCTCAATTTCAAAGTAATGCAAAACATGGTTTAGGTGATTTATTTGTTTTTGAGGCCGACGAAAGTGATCGAAGCTTCTTAAAGTATTTTCCCTACGGAGCTATTGTGACCAATATCGATAACGATCATTTAAACTCCTATGAAAATTCTGAAGATGTATTAATACAATCTTTTCAGCAGTTTACTTCCCAAATTTCTTCCCCAAACCACCTTTTTTGGTGTGGAGATGACACTCGTTTAAAATTTCTCAATGGTATTGGGCAAAGTTATGGCTTTGGAGAGCATTGCAATTGGAGAATTTCTAATGTTTTTCAGAAAGATTTCAATCTTGAATTTGATTTAGAAGGCAATGGAAAAAAGTATTCATCCATTAAATTAAATTTAATTGGCCGACATAATCTTCTCAACGGTGCTGCAGTATTTGGATTAGCAATGTCTTTAAATATTTCTGAAGCTTCGATTAGGCACACATTTGAAAGATTTTGTGGGGTATTAAGGCGATGTGAGTATAAGGGTGAGTTTGAAAACACTATTTTTTTAGATGATTATGCACACCATCCAACAGAAATTCAAACCACCTTAGAGGGAATTCGAAAAGCTATTAAATCGAAAAGGCTGATTGCTGTTTTTCAACCTCATCGCTTTTCTCGTATAAAGGATTGTTTAGGAATGTATGGAAAAATTTTTAATAATGCCGATGAAGTGTTTGTAACAGATGTTTATGGGGCAGGGGAAACGCCTATTGAGGGAATATCTCAACAACAAATTATCCAGGAAATTTCTGAGAACTCTAGTGTTCCAGTCAAATATGTTCCTCGAACGGCGTTAGGACATAAACTTAGCGAATTTATTCAACCTCTCGATGTCATTGTGACTCTCGGGGCTGGAGATGTCACAAAAGTGGCTAGCGAAACACTAAGCTTGCTTGAAAATGGAAAGCGCTTTTAACTTTGTTACGCTTGAAAATAACCTCTTTTAATCAGAAAATCTATGGTTTCTAAATCTTACCCTAACCCAGAAATTCCTTTTAAACGAGCCTGTTTATGGATTTTACTTTCTTCTTTACTAATTTCAGGATCGGCATTGATGGGATGGTTGTATTATCAGTCGGCCAAGGAAAAAAGATTGCATGGCGGACAGTATCAAATTGTCGCTATTGTTCAAGAGACTCCTCACCAAGAAAGTTTGAAAACGGGATATTTAGCAGAACTTTTAGAATTATCTTTAGATCAGCCTGCAAATCTTTACCAGTTTGATAGCTTTGAAGGAGAAAAAAAGCTTTTAAAAAGCCCTTTAATTAAAAAAGTTTCTATTAAGAAAATACGCCCTGGTACTTTATATATTCAATATGAAATGAGAAGCCCTATTGCTTATGTTGGAGATTATTCTAATACGGCAATTGATGAAGATGGAATTTTATTTCCTTTTCGTCCTTTTTTTACTCCCAAATCTATCCCTACCTTTTATTTAGGATTAAGTGAGCATGAAGGGAAATGGGGGGTGGCTTTGCAAAATTTAGATCGTTTACAGTTAGCTCGAAATGTATTAAAAATATTTAAAGAAGTGGCAACCAGGGAGATTGCAGTCAAACAAATAGATGTGGCTGAGGCTTATGCTGACAGCTATGGACAGCGCCAAATAGTTGTTAAATTGGAAGATCGGAAAGACTTTTTATCTCGACATATCTCGGCAGAAACCCTTTTGAGATTGAATCCAGAGCATTATAAACAAAATATTGTGAATTTTTTTTCGTTAGATAAAGTTTTAAATGTTAAAAGTAAAATAAATAATGGAATGACAATTATCGATTTACGAATTCCTCATCTTGCTTTTTATTCCCAAGATGAAAAATAAAAAATTGAGACAAAAAAAATTTTTTTTTACGAATTTACTTTCAATTTTATAAAAAGAATTGCAGGAAGTTCATTGGACAAGTAGAAGCTAAGAATGAGGCTCGACGAATTTTTCGTTATCTGGTGCCAAAATGTTATGTGGCTTGTGCACAGATAAATTCCCTGAATTGAATCTGTTTACGTGATGTGTGGGCAATAATTAGAAATGGTTTAAGAAAGTAAAATTGTATTTAAAACGCGTCTAAAAAATGATGACAAGGTTAGAGAAATCATTGAATAAAAACTGTAAATATGAAGTATCCGAAATTACTTTGTTTAAAAGTGAAGGAGAAATAAAAAATATATCGATTGGTTACAAAAAAATACTATGAGTTATTTAAACAAAAAAACAGAAGAAATTAGTGTAATAAACTAAAGAACTTTAAAATGTTTGAGAGATCATAGGAGGTTATTTATCATTGATTAAACTGAGAGAAAACTTTTCCAGTTGGTGTATGGGCTTTGATCATCTTAGTTGAAGGGCCCTCAAAAATGAGCCTTCCTCCTTTTGGCCCTCCTTCTGGACCTAATTCAATGAGCCAGTCTGCTTGGTAAAGGATGTCTAAATGATGTTCAATCACAAAAACTGTATGTCCTTTTCCCACTAGTTTATGAAGAATTTTAACGAGTTTTTCAATGTCTTGTAAATGAAGTCCGGACGAGGGTTCATCCAAAATATATAATGTTTTTTCTTGTGTTTTGCCTGCTAAATCAGCAATCAATTTCAATCGCTGAATTTCTCCTCCGGATAAAGTATTGAAGGGTTGTCCCAACTGTAAATAATCTAAACCAAGCTCAGTCATCAGTTCTAAGGTGGGTGCTAGAGAGGGAATATGTTTAAACAACTGAAAAGATTCTAAAGCGGACAGACGTAGAATATCAGCAATATTTTTATTTTCCCATGTAATCTGTAACGTTTCATAGTTATAGCGTAACCCTTGGCAAATATCACAAGGCATAAAAAAATCTGGCATAAGATGCATATTCACTTCAATATAACCCAGCCCTTCACAAGCTTCACATCTTCCACCTCGCTTATTTAAACTAAAACGAGAAGCTGTATAGCCTCTTGCTTTAGCAAGACGAGTTTCGGCAAAAAGTTGTCTGAGTGGAGTCATTATACCTATATAGGTAGCTGGAATCGAGCGTGCCGACAAGCGATCTGTTTGTTTTTCATGGCTGATTAAACGTTTGATTGTTTGATACTTATTTAAAAAATGAGGGATTATTCCTCTTGCTAGAAAATTTTTTAGCTGTTGTCCAATGATATCTAAAACAAGGGTAGATTTTCCCGATCCGGACACTCCACAAAAACCTACAAAGCAGCCTAATGGAATGTTTGTAGAGAAATCATTTAAATTATTTAAAGTCGCTCCACGAATTTCTAACCAATCTTGTTGAATTTTTCTTCTTGGAGGGATAGGTAATGAAAGTTTACCACTAAGCCATTTTCCGGTTAGACTGTTTGAGTCATTAAGAAGGTCTGTAATAGTTCCTTGAAAACAAATTTGCCCTCCTAAGCTTCCAGCTCCTGGACCGAGTTCCAAAATATAATCAGCTTGTTGAATTAAGCTTTTTTCATGTTCAACAATTACAACGGTATTACCCAAGGCTTTTAGTTCATGAATGACTTTATGCAAATGTTGGATATCTTGTCGATGCAGTCCTAATGAGGGTTCATCTAGTATGTAGATAATTCCGGATAATTTGGCTCCAATTTGAGATGCTAATTGAATTCGATGAGCTTCTCCATCACTGAGTGTTTTCCCTTCTCTAGTTAATGTCAAGTATCCCAATCCTACTTGGTCGAGAAATTCTAATCGAGATTGAATATGAGGAAGAATTTCTTTAACAATGGCCTCTTGTTTTTCGGTAAATAACCATGCTTTAATCTTTATTAAACACTCAGCTACGGTTAATGAGCAAAGTTGATAGATGTTATTTTCTTGGATAAGACAAGCTAGACTTTCTGGTTTAAGTCTTCCTCCTAAACAAGATGAACAGGTTTGCCAATCAATAAAAGAAAGTTCGCTTAAAGACCCTTTGTTTTTTTTCACTTCCAAGGCTTCGTTTAAAACAGGAATAAGGCCTTTCCATTTCGCTTTTAATTGTTCTGATTCTTCATTTATCTGAACGTTAAAAACAATTTCTTGGGAATGACCAAATAAAATTTTATTTAAAATCATCTGCGAAATGTCTTTGATAAAATTTTCTTCCGAAAGATTTAAAATTTTCCATAAAGCTTTTAAAAGAGACTTGAAAGAATAAGCTGCCTTTTTGGGAAGATGATCTAAAATCACCTGAATTTGATCTAATAAAGGTTCGTTTTCATCAAAAATAACTTGAGAAGGATTGACTTGTTCTCGCCCACCCAGTCCATTGCAAGCTGCACAAGCTCCTTTTGGAGAATTAAAATTAAAGTCCCCAGCTTCTAAAGGTGCAAAAGAAAATCCTGTTTCTGGACATACATAAATCTCTGTTAGATAATGAGTATTGCCTTCCTTTCCTTCTTGGATTTTTAAAATACCTTGACTCAAATCTAAAGCAGTTTCCACAGATGGGGCCAAACGATCACGTATGCCTTCTCTAATTTCTAAACGATCTACAACAACTTCTAAATTTGAAATGGCTTTGTTGATTGGAAAAGGATTTTCTCCGCACCATTCTTGCTCATTGATTCGCATCCGTATAAAGCCCATTTGTTGCAGACGTGTAATGGCTTGGTGTCCGTTTTCTTTGATCAATTTGATAGGAGCTATTAATTGTAAGCGAGAGCCCACGGAATAATTTTTTAAAATCCAATCAATCATTTCTTGACGCGTGAAACGGGACAATTTTTTGCCGGTGGCTGGGCTATATTGATCCCCAATTTTTGCATATAAGAGCGATAAAAAATCGTAAAGATCTGTATAGGTCGCCACAGTCCCATAAAAGTAAAGGGGTTGTCTATGCTGTCCAATCGCTAAGGTAGGAGACAATCCTTCGATCAAATCAACATCAGGCTTAGGCATTTGCTTGATCCAGGGGCGCACTTGAGGGGAAAGGTATTCTAGATAGCGACGTTGTCCTTCGGCAAATAAAGTATCAAATGCTAAAGAAGATTTTCCAGATCCGCTTACTCCTGTGATCACAGTAATGGCATGCTTAGGTAATTGAACAGACAAGTTTTTTAAATTATGTTCTTTACATCCTTGTAAATTAATAAACCTATGGTAAGAAAAAACTGACATATAAATACTTATAATTTTGTTGCAATTTCACTTAAAACACGTTAATTTAAAGATATAGGCAAGTGAATTAATAACTTGGTTTTTAAGCAATCATTTAAGCGTGTCTAAAACTAAAAGCGAAATTCGAGGAGTTTATGAGCAATATTGAAGGTCTCGTAAGCGTCAAAGAAGAATTAAAAGGTGATGTGCTTGTCTTAAGAATGCAAGGTCGGTTAGACGCTATTTCTTCTCCTAGTGCAGAACGTAAAGTTTTTGATTATATTAATAATGGCCAGCATAACCTTTTGTTAGATTTTTCAGGTATTGATTATTTAAGTAGTGCCGGCATGCGTATGCTTCTTTCCATTACCAAAAAATTAAAAACTTTATCAGGTAAATTAGTTCTTTGTTTAGTGACTGTCAATGTCATGGACGTATTAAAAATGTCTGGATTTGATCATGTTCTTGAATTAGTTCAAAGTGAAGAAGAGGCTTTAAAAAAATTTTGATTCAACAGCTCTACAATTTTTTTGGAATTGATATGCCTCGGAATTTCAATTTAAATTTTCATTTGTTAAATAAAAATTTAATTACAATTTTATTCGATAATGAATTGCTGTCGAAGTTTCAAAACAGACTAATCGTTGGATGGGTGATGTGATTGGCAACTTTTCTTGTGAAACTGATGAAATCAAACGTATTGTTTTAAATTTTGCATTACAAGTTCAGAAAAAATTTCCTTCTAATTTTCAAAAAAATAAGAAAAGAATAATAGTTATTGCAGGACCTACATGTTGTGGAAAATCAGCTTTAGCATTGAATTTAGCTCAAACTATGGATGGAGAAATCATCTCAGCTGATTCGATGCAAGTTTATCGAGGGATGGATATTGGAACTGCTAAGGCAACTAAAGAAGAACGACTTTTTGTTCCCCATCATCTAATAGATATTAGAGATATTCAAGAAAGTTTTAATGTCGTAGATTTTTATTATGAAGCTAGACAGGCTTGTCAAAAAATTTTAGACCAAGGAAATGTTCCGATTATTGCTGGAGGGTCGGGCTTTTATTTACACGCTCTTTTATATGGTCCCCCCAGTGGCCCTCCTTCAGTTCCTGAGGTAAGAAAATCGTTTGAAGATGAAATTGAACGATTGGGATCAGAAATACTTTATGAAAGACTTTCTCAATTAGATCCTCAATATGCTAAAACAATCACAAAGAATGATAAACAAAAAATTGTGAGAGCTTTAGAAATTATGATGCTAACCAACAAAAAGGTGAGCAAGTTATCTTGGAAAGGTAGAAGGAAACCCCAAAACTATGATTTTAGATGTTGGTTTCTTCATCGACCAAAAGAAAAATTATATGAACGTATTGATAAACGTTGCGATAAGATGCTTGAGGAAGGATTTATGGATGAAGTGCGACGCCTAGATTCTTTAGGTATTCGAGGTAACTCATCAGCTTCACAGGCAATTGGTTATAGACAAGCGCTTAATTTTCTAAAGACTGAGCAAACAGCATCACAATACCAAGAATTTATTCGATCTTTCAAGCAAGCGACAAGGCATTATGCTAAACGTCAATTTACATGGTTTCGAAAAGAACCATTGTTTCGTTGGTTGGATGTCGATATGCATGATCCAGAAGTTGTTTTTGATATGATCATGAAAGACTATGAACTGCTTTAATTTATTTTAAAGGTAAAAGGTAATCTAATTTTTGTTTTCATTTGTATGAGTTGGTATCTCTGATTCAATAACTCTTATCAATCATTTAAAGTTTGAAGCTGAAATTTTTAAATCATTTAAGTTAAAAAAATCCTTTCTCTTTTGTTAACCATGTATTGTATTAGTTTACTGAATTTGATTTACTTTTAAAATACCAATACACTATCATTTCACTGAAAATTTAGTGCTGCCAATGTGGAATCAATGAATTTGGTAAAAAGCATTGCAAGACTATCAATCTAAGTTTTGAGTTATCTTCTGCACCTCCTGCCGGATTGTTAAGGAGAAGAAAACGCAAAGCTTAATTATACGGCAATATGATTAACTGATTAAATCGAATTTTAAAGTTTTATCGAAACAACTCACATTATAGCTAAGATAAACGCAAATGCACGCATTATCAGTTAAATATCCGGCCTTACTTATCACACAAAATCTTAAAAATATCTTCATGAATGAGTCTGAAACATGAGTTTACAAAAACAATCGAAAGAAAAAAACATCTTATCACAAATTCAAACAGACTCTTTGAATGAAAACTTACAACAATTAGTTGAGGAATCAAGCATGAAACGAGAAGAGGAAATTCCAGAACCATCAGAAGAATTTTCTCGTAAAACAGAAAAAATGGATGAATCTGAAGATCCTCAATTAGCGGCTTTTCGAAAAAATTTTGAGGAGCAAGTTAGCCAAGATTTGAAGCTTCAATCCGCAATTGATTTTATGGAAAGTACATTAGCTCAAGGGGGGACTCCCCATTTTCGCAATTTTTGGGAAGCTAGACGGCTTTGCCTTCCTTTATTTAAAGAAAATATTTCACCTGCTCTTAGAGGGCAGCTTTGGAATCGCTATAGTGAACTTTCTAAAGAAGCTCGTCAATTGAAAGAAATTTTAGATGAGCAAAGCGCTTTTGCTGTTGAGCAAATTGAAATAGCTATTCAAGCTTTAGAAAATGACATTCAGCAGTTTGATGAAAATGTCGCTAAATCAACTATACCAGACAACCTGATCATTCCACAAACTCTTCAATCGAAACTGCAAATTTATCTTAATTTTCAAAAACAATTGAATGTCCTAAATGTCCAAGCTTCTCGCATTAATGCTTTACGTAAAGAATTACTTAAGACAGAAATGCGAGTGCGCCATAAAAATAAATTCTTTCAACGCCTTTCTGCAGCGGGAGACCTGGTTTTCCCTAAACGGAAAGAGCTTATTAAACAAATCAGTCAATTATTTGTAGAAGATGTTAACTACTTTATACAAGCTCATTTCAATCAAGAATCTTCTCACGATTCACTTTATGCTTTAAGAGAAGAAATTAAAGCATTGCAGGGGTTAGCTAAACAATTAACCTTGAACACAAATTCATTCACGCAAACACGTACTCGATTGAGTGAATGTTGGGATAAAATAAAAATTGAAGAAAAAGAACGTAAAAAAGAACGTGCTCATCAAAAGGTTTTATTCAAGCAAAATGCAAATTTAATAAAAGGGCAACTTCAACTTTGTAAAGCATTCGTTGAACAAACAGGTTCAATAGTTGAAGCTCAAAAAAAATTAGAAGAAATTATCACATTTATGCGGCGAACAGAGCTTGGTCGTGATGAGCTAAAAGAATTAAAAGAAGAATTGAGTCATATTCGCAAAATCGTTCACGATAAAGCAAAGCATGAAGAAGATCTACGCTATCAGCAAGAACAGGAGCGTAATCGTCAGAAAAAAGAAAAATTCAATACTTTTAAAGAATTGGCCGATAATTTAGTTAGTCAAGCAGAATCGTATGAACTAATGAAATTAACTTCTGATAGAGACCAATTGTTAGCACAATTGCAAGAGTCTTCATTGACGAAAAGTGAGAAAATAGATATTGAACGTATTTTGAGACCACTTCGAGATATCATTACTGAAAAAAATGAAAAAGCTATGTTGGCCATTTCAGATGATGATCGTTATGCATTAAAGCAGCTGCAAGATGTTCTTAGGCAGAGAAAAGAGCGCCGGCAAGAAATAAAAAAACAACTTGAAATCTTGCGTAAAGCTTCCGGATCTTCTAATCTCGATTTTGAAAAAGCAATGCTGTTTACTTCTCAAATCCATGAAGAAAAGGAACGTTTTGAAAGAGCTACCCAAGGAATTGTAGAAATCGAAAAGAAAATTGTTGAACTACAATCTAAAATTAAACGATCATAAATTTCTGTGTAAGCTGGAGTCACGAAGATTGTGTAAAATCTATTCATTAAACATCAATTATTAAAATTAACAATTGATAAAGACCAAAAAAGATGAAACTTTGTGTATTTGACTTAGATCACACACTGCTTACTGTCAATAGTAGTTATCGATTTGGTACGTATCTTTATCAGCAGAAATTCATTTCTTTTTTTACTCTTTCACATTGCCTGTTTTACTATGCTCGGCATAAATTCTTAGGAATGTCGATGCAAAAACTTCACGAGAAAATTTTTCAGAAATTGTTTAAAGGTCTTTACTTAAAAGAGCTTCAAAAACACGTTAAAAATTTTTTAGATTTAGAATTGATCAAACTTTTTTATGAGCCAGCTTTGCAAAGGCTGCAAGAAGCCAAACAAAGAGGGGATTACACACTTATCTTATCTGCATCTCCTGATTTTTTGGTACAGCCGATTGCTGAAAAATTAGATGTTAAAAATTGGCGGGCAAGTGTTTATGCTCCAGATCAGGAAGGGAAATTAGAATACCTTTCTTCTATTTTAGATGGATTAAATAAAGCTAATTATGTTGTATCTTTAATTAATCAAATGCAAATTGACTATACTGCTATTACAGCTTATTCTGATAGCTATTTAGATTTACCTATTCTAGAATTATCAGGAAAAGCTGTAGGAGTTGTCCCTGATAGTTATTTAAGAAAAATCTGTCAGGAAAGAGGCTGGGAAATTTTATAGTCCATTCATGCAACTAGTTTAGACCATTTTATTCTTTCCACCAAAATTTTGTTAAATATTCTAAAATCTATTTAACATTTTTATCATTTAAATATTGAATTTATCTATCAATTTTTCTTCTTTCTTATTATTTTGAGCAAATAACCTGCGTTGAAAACAAGAATCGTCTCCATCCAAATTATTGGGAAAATGTTTCCCTTAGATTAGTTATAAAGGTTAACTGTGAGAAAGCAAATTTTGAAAGAAATGAGTGAGATAAGCGAACCTCCAAAAAGAAAAAAAACTGTGAATTCTCAAAATTTTGGGAAATATGTATTTTCTAGAACAGTTATGCAAAAAATGCTTTCTGAAGAGATTTACAAAAACGTATCAAATGCCATCAACGGACGCGAGAAAATTAAAGCAGAATATGCAGATAGCATTGCTATTGTTGTGAAAGAATGGGCAATGAGTCATGGAGCGACACACTTCTGTCATTGGTTTCAACCTTTAACAGGAGCAAGCGCTGAAAAACATGATGCATTTATTGAATGGAATTCTGCGGATGGTGTTATGGAAAAATTTAATGGTAAACAACTCATACAAGGGGAGCCAGATGCTTCTTCATTTCCTTCCGGAGGATTAAGGAGTACTTATGAAGCAAGAGGTTATACGGGATGGGATCCAACTTCTCCTATTTTCCTTTGGAAAGCGGGGGATGGGGTAACTCTTTGCATCCCCTCTGTTTTTTTCTCTTGGACAGGAGATGTGTTAGATTCAAAAATTCCTCTTTTACGATCAGAAAGAAAAATTGATCAAGCGGCTTTGAGGCTGCTTCAATTAACTGGACTTGAGGCAGAGTATGTGTATTCAACACTTGGGCTAGAGCAAGAATACTTTGTGATAGACCGAAAACTACGCAATTTAAGGCCGGATCTCATTTTACTTGGTAAAACTGTATTTGGAGCTCCATCGCCGAAGAGTCAAGAACTACAAGATCATTATTTTGGCTCTGTTAAAGATCGTATTTTAACTTATATGCGTGCCTTTGAAGATACCGCTATTGAATTAGGAATTCCTGTTAAAACAAGGCATAATGAGGTTGCTCCGGCTCAACATGAAGTAGCACCTATATTTGAAAAATCAACTGTTGCCATTGATCATAATATTTTATTAATGGAACTGATGAGGCAAGTAGCGCAAAAGCAAGGATTAACTTGTCTTTTACATGAGAAGCCTTTTATGGCAATTAATGGTTCGGGTAAGCACTCTAATTGGTCTTTGTCAACAGATAAAGGTGTTAATTTGTTAGATTTGACAGATACCCCTCATAATAATCTTCATTTCCTCATATTAATGACAGCCATTCTGTATGGTGTTTATCAACATTCGACTTTATTAAGAGCTGCGATTGGATCCGCTTCAAATGATTATCGATTAGGAGGTCATGAAGCGCCTCCAGTTATTATGTCTATTTATTTAGGAGAAGAGTTAGAAACTCTTTTAAATGAGATTGAGGAAAAAGGAAATTCTACATTTATTTCTGCAAAAAATTGCTATGATTTAGGGACTATTTTGCCAGACCTTTCTAAAGACAATACAGACCGTAATCGAACATCTCCATTTGCTTTTACAGGAAATAAGTTTGAATTTCGAGCTGTTGGATCTTCTTCTAATCCCGCATTTCCAGTGACGGTTCTTAATTTAGCTGTGGCAGAAAGTCTTCACCTTATTTTAGATGAAATTGAATTTCATACTGATCAAACAAAAGGGAATACCGAAGCGATATCAAAAGCTATTTTTCCTGTATTACAAAAATATTTAAAAATTGCAAAAGCGATTCGTTTTACTGGCGATAATTACCATGAGGATTGGATTAAAGAAGCTCAAAAAAGAGGTTTACCTAATTTTAAATGCTCTTCTGAAGCTTTTTTAACATTGACTCATCCTAAAACCATCCATTTATTTGATCAGATTTTAACTTCTCAAGAGCTTGCAAGTCGTCAAGAGGCTTTATTAGAAACGTATACCTTAAATATGACTATTGAAGTTAATTTAATGCTCGATATGTTTAAAACACAAATTCTTCCTGCTGTTTTTAATTACCAAACAACAATCGCAACAAGTTATCTCAGATGCAAACAAACCCTTTCTTCTCATCAATTTCATTCAATAGAACAAAATGCTTGGATTAAAGAGATTAATGATAAGATTGAAGAAAGTATAAAGTGTTGCAAAGAGCTCGAAATGCTCAAAGAGCAACTTACTTTATTAACAGTTCAAGAAAAAGCTAGAGTTTTTGGTGAAAAAATTATTGTTAAAATGGAACAATTTCGAGCCATTGTAGATGACCTTGAGGTGATCTGTGATGATGCTTTGTGGCCCTTTCCAAAATATCGAGAATTATTATTTATGATTTAATAAAAATGATTAATCAAATGAGGTTGCTATTGATTTGTCAGAAATTTATGGAGTTTTGACTAAATCATTTGATCAGCAGGATCTTAGGCTTGTAAACTAATTATTTTTTATATTTTTTGTAATGTTTGAAACTATTAAATTAAATTCTTTTGCAAAAAATTTAAAAAGATTTGCAACCGAGCTGAATAATTTCCAAGCAAATACCCCAAGCGTTTTGGTTAAATAAGTGGTATTTATCTTTAGAACTGTGTTAGAATGTCATTTTTTCTAGCCTATTAACATTTAATCGTTAAAATACAATGAAAGATTTTTACTTAAAAACATTAACTGAAGTTGCTCAAGCTATCTATGATAAAAAAGGTTTCAATATTTTAGTTTTAGATGTCAAAGGCATCTGTACTATGACCGATTATTTCATCATTGCTGAAGGAACTGTTGATCGTCACGTCAGAGCGATTAGTCAAACAATTGTTGATCAATTAGCTAAACACCAGCATCATCCTTATCACATAGAAGGAGAAAGAGAAGGTGATTGGATCGTTTTAGATTATACTGACTTTGTGATTCATTTGTTTGTTCCAGATCTGCGCGAAAAATATGCTCTTGAAGAATTATGGAAAGGGGGAAAAATTGTAGATGTTTCTATTGATACGTCACGACCAGAGTTTAAAAGAGCTTAACATGTTTATGCATTCATAAAAGAAAACGATTGCCGTTTGTGAGAAAAGTAGTAGTTAACCTTTTTAAACCAATCTAAAAGGATTGAGGAAAATGAGCAAAAAACGAATTGTCATTACAGGAATGGGTATTGTTTCATGTTTTGGAAACGATGTTGATGCTTTTTATCAAAATCTTTTAGCCGGTCAAAGTGGTATTCAACCTATCACAGAATTCCCATGTGAAGATTATCCAACGCGATTTGCTGGAATTATCCCCAATTTTGAAGCTGGTGAGTATTTAGACAAAAAGCAGGCTCGTCGAGTGGATAAATCGATTGCTTATACGATGGTAGCAGGAAAAAAATCACTAGAATCAGCTAATTTAAATGAAGAAAACTTAAAATGTCTTCAAAAAGAACGGTGCGGTATTTTGATTGGTTCTGGAATGGGAGGAATGACAATGTTTGCTGATGGAGTGCAAACATTAGTTGAAAAAGGTCCTCGAAAAGTATCTCCTTTTTTTGTTCCTTTTATTTTGACAAATATGTGTGGAGCGTTGCTGGGAATAGATATTGGTTTTATGGGCCCTAACTATTCTATTTCAACAGCTTGTGCTACCGCAAATAATTCGATTATTTCTGCTGCTCAACACATCAGAAATGGAGAGGCTGATTTGATGCTGTGTGGAGGTGTAGAAGCGGCTGTGATGCCGATGGGATTAGCAGGTTTTTGCGCATGTAAAGCCCTTTCTCAACGAAACGAAAATCCAGCTAAAGCTTCTCGCCCTTGGGATCAGGGAAGAGATGGTTTCGTCCTTGGTGAAGGAGCTGGCGTTCTTGTGATGGAAAGTTTAGATCACGCCTTAGCTCGAGAAGCACCTATTTTGGCTGAGTATTTAGGAGGCGGATTGTCGTGTGATGCTTATCATATGACAGAGCCACGTTCAGACGGAGAGGGTGTTGCTTTATGTATTCGCAGAGCTTTACAGGATGCAGGTATCCAACCCGAAGAGATTAATTATATTAATGCTCATGCCACTTCTACTCCTGCGGGAGATATGGCTGAGGTTAATGCCCTAAAAAAAGTTTTTAAAAACCCTTCTTCGATCAAAATGAACGCAACAAAATCGATGATAGGTCACTTGTTAGGCGCTGCAGGTGGGGTGGAAGCAATTGCGACAATTAAAGCGATTCTTGAACATCAAATTCATCCAACCATTAATTTAGAAAACCCAGAACCTAATTTAGAATTTGATGTTTCATCCGAGGCGCAACGATTTATCGTGAAACGTGCGATTTCTAATTCGTTTGGCTTTGGAGGTCATAATGCTTCTGTTATTTTTGCTCCTTATGAACCCTAGACGCTAAAATGCCCTTAAAAAAAGATTATTCTTACGGAATTATTCCCATTCAAAGAAAAGAAGATAAATGGTACGTATTGCTCATTCAGCAGCAAGCGGGGCATTGGTCTTTTCCTAAAGGGCATGCAGATGCCAATGAGTCCCCAAAACAAGCCGCTGAAAGAGAATTGTTCGAAGAAACAGGTTTGAAAATCACAAGCTATTTATCCGAAGAAGTTTTTTTGGAACATTATATTTTTACCTTTAATAAACAACGCATTGATAAAACTGTTGCGTATTTTGCTGCTTTAGTAGAGGGAGAAGTTGTTATTCAATGGTCAGAAATTCGGTCGAGTCAGTGGATTTTGCTTTCTGAGGCGTGTGAAAAAATTTCTTTTCCTGAAGGAAAAAAGCTTTGCCATTCCGTTTTAAAACTTCTCAATCTTGATTAAGTAGAATGTTTGGATGATCCATTCAACCAATTACTAGGTATCTGAAATGCATTCATTAGTTTTTTCAACACACATTTTAATTTTTTTAGCCTCGTTTATATAAAATCCGACTTGTTTTGATGAAGAACTCTTTGAATTTATGATTTTATTTCTAGAAAATGCTATCATTTGCTACACAAAATCTAACTTATCAATTGATTGCTAGATATAAGAGAATTCAAAAAATAGGATTTGAGCTAAATTGGTTAATATTTAGATTCAAATGTTGAAGACGTAACAACGAATTTTTAAATTTACTTGTAAGTGCAATAGATAAATGAGGAGAATTCCAGTGAGACATCTACTAGGCTTAGTATTACTTTATTTTATGCGATTTACTCTATGGTTTCGTTATAGAGTTACGATTAAAGGAATTGAAAACGTAAACCCTAAAGTTTTAAATAAACCAGGTGGTGTTCTTTTTTTACCGAACCACCCCACTGTTTTTGTTGATCCCACATTGGTTACTTTAGCTATTTGGAAAAAATACCTCATTCGCCCCCTGATCGTTGAGTATATGTATTATACTCCTATCGTGCATGGCTTTATGAAATTCATGCGAGCTATACCTATTCCAAATTTTGTTTCTTCAAGCAACAGCTTGAAGAAAAAAAAAGTTGATCAAGTCATAGAAACAGTCATTAAAGATTTAAGGAAGAAAGAAAATTTCCTTATCTACCCAGCAGGTAAAGTTAAAAACCAGGCCAAAGAAATTATTGCGGCATCAGGTGTTCATCGTATTATTCAAGCTGTTCCTGAAGCGAATATTGTGCTTGTCCGAACAACTGGATTATGGGGAAGTAGCTTTTCGAGAGCCTTAATTGGGAAATCTCCTCCTATGTTCAAAACAATTTTTGAGGGAGTCAAAATTGCTTTTAAAAATTTAATTTTCTTTACTCCTCGACGAGAAGTGATCATTGAATTTATGCCTGCCCCAGCTGATTTTCCCTATCAAGCTTCACGCTTAGAACTCAACCGCTATTTAGAAAATTGGTATAATCAGCCAAGTCGACTAAAGCAGAACAAAGAGGAGGGGGAAGATCTTTATCTGGTTTCGTATAGCATGTGGAGAGAAGAATTGCCCACAATTCATATTGAGAATAAATCTAATGCACAAATTGATTTAGCAGCTATCTCTACAGACATTCAAATTAAAGTGAAACAAAAGTTATCAGAAATAACAAATATGGATCCTTCTCTCATTAAACCTGAGATGAATTTAAGTAGTGATTTAGGGTTAGATTCACTCGATGTTGCTGAACTTATTGCTTTTCTTGATAATGATTTTGATTTAACTGGAGTACCTGTCAGCGAATTAACAACTGTTGGTAAAGTGATGGCCCTTGCATCTAAGCAAATTACTTTTGAAGAAGAGGTGGAAGAGGAAGAAAGTGATTTAACTCGTTGGTTCGCTTCATCGTTCCCTCATAAACGTGCGACATTTCCTGAGGGAGAAACAATTCCTGAAGTTTTTTTAAATAATTGTGCAAGAATGGGGCATACTGTTGCCTGTGGAGACCTGCGCTCTGGAGTCGTGACCTATGCACAGGCTAAACTACGCGTGTTATTATTAACTGATTACATTAAGAAGCTTCCTGGAGAGTATATCGGAATTTTACTTCCTTCAAGTGTTGTGACTTATTTTACGATCTTAGCTTGCCAGTTAGCTGGAAAGGTTCCTCTTTTAATCAATTGGACAGCAGGAGCCCGTCATTTGGAGTCTGTTCGATCTTTATCAAATATTCAGGTTGTGCTTTCTTCTTGGGCATTTTTGGATCGTTTGGATAATGTTGATTTAACAGAGATAGAAGAACTCATTATTACCTTAGAAGATGCCCGTCGAGAATTTTCTTGGAAAGATAAATTAAAAGCATTTATTCGTTCAAAACTGAAAACAAAAACACTTTTATCAATATTTGATATTCAGAGTTTAACAAAAGATTCGAAGGCCGTTTTGTTATTCACTAGCGGGACTGAAAGTTTGCCTAAAGGAGTCCCCTTAACGCATGAAAATATTTTAAATAACCAAAGAGATGCTATTGAATCTGTCGAAATTTTTCAAGATGACGTGTTATTAGGGATGTTACCTCCATTTCATGCTTATGGATTCACAGCAAGTGGTTTATTACCTTTACTAGGCGGATTAAGAGTTGCTTATTATGCCGATCCTACTGATGGAAGAGGGCTTGCGAAAGCTATTGAGAAATGGGCTGTTACAATTCTTTGCGGGGCACCGACATTTTTGAGGGGAATTTTTAAAAACGCGAATCCTGACCAACTTAAAACTCTTCGCATATGTATAACGGGAGCAGAAAAAGCCCCAAAAGAATTATTTCAAATGGTTGGACAGCTTGATCATTGTCGTTTAATTGAAGGTTATGGAATTACTGAATGCTCTCCTATCTTAACTGCTAATACCACAGGAAATCCAGCTTATGGTGTTGGAAAGCCTATGAAACAAGTCTCTCTTTGTGTTGTTAGCCTTGATCAACATCAACCTTTACCTCAAGGAGAACAAGGCCTTGTATTAGCAAAAGGGCCCAATATTTTCTCGGGCTATCTTAATAAAGGGATCTCTTCCCCTTTTATTACAGTTAATCAGGAGGTTTGGTATTCAACAGGAGATTTAGGCTACCTGGATTCAGAAGGAAATTTAATCATATGTGGACGTTTAAAAAGATTCGTTAAAATTGGTGGGGAAATGGTTAGTTTAACAGCAATTGAAGAAGCTTTACACCATACAATTGGAGAGAAAGTTAAAAATGAACAAGAAGAAAGACCCATCTTAGCTGTCATCCCGGAAGAAGAGGCGGGAGAAAAAGCCAAAATATTTGTTTTCACCAGTTTTGAAGCTTCTGTCGATGAAGCTAATAAAGCTTTGCGAGAAGCAGGATTTAGTAATTTAGTTAAAGTTTTTAAAGTAATTCAATTACCTGAAATTCCTTTGATGGGAACAGGGAAAATTAATTATCGTGAATTAAAAAAAAATTTAGAAACGCATGCTAAATAGTCTACGTGCGCAAAGGTTATTTGACATCGCTGATATAAATGAGATTCTGCTGGAAATTATCCTCTAACAATTCCTTTTGAAATTTGACTTGGTTAAAAAATAAAAGTAAATTTTAGAAAATGCTGTTGAATAGAGATTGGTTTTACAACTAGATAAATTCGCAACTTAAGTTATAAAGACATTACTGATCGATAGGATACCTTTATGAATGAACATGCCCTAAAAAATATTCCCCTCAGGCTTTATAATACGGCTGAGCGTCAAAAGCAAGAGCTTAAACCAATAAAAGGCAACCATATACAACTTTACACATGTGGACCAACCGTCTATCACTATGCACACATTGGAAATTTTCGAACTTACATCTTTGAAGATTTACTAAGAAGAACAATTCAATTTTTTGGGTTTTCTATTACACAGGTTATGAATCTTACCGATGTGGATGACAAAACAATTCGAGGAGCTATTGCTAAGGGTATTACTCTTGATGAGTATACGAAGCCTTATAAGGATGCTTTTTTTGAAGATTTAAAAACTTTAAATATCCAATCAGCAGAGTATTATCCAGCTGCTACTGATTATATTCCAGCTATGATTGAGATGATTAAAGTTCTTTTAGATAAAAAAGTCGCTTATAAAGGAGGGGATGGGAGCATTTATTATGCCATTAACCAATTCCCTCGCTATGGTTGTTTATCTCACTTGCATTTAGAAGACTTACAAGCAGGAGCCTCTGAACGAGTGGCTGCTGATGAATACGAAAAAGAACATGTCGCAGACTTTGTGTTGTGGAAAAGTTATGATCCTGAGCGTGATGGTCAAATTTATTGGGAGAGTCCATTTGGTTTAGGTCGCCCGGGTTGGCATTTAGAATGTTCAGCAATGGCCATGCACCTACTTGGAGAAACGATAGATATTCATGTGGGAGGAATAGACAATATGTTTCCTCACCATGAAAATGAAATTGCCCAATCTGAAGCCTGCTCCGGTAAAAAATTTGTAAATTTATGGATGCATGCAGAACATCTTGTCGTTGATCAAAAAAAGATGTCCAAGAGTTTAGGAAATTTTTACACATTGCGTGATTTGTTAAATAAAGGTTTTACAGGTATTCAAGTCCGCTATTTACTTCTTCAAACACATTATAAAACGCAATTAAATTTTACATTTCAAGGTGTTGAGTCAGTCAAAAGTTCATTGCAACGCCTTAATGACTTTATTCAAAGAATTTATAATATTCAAACACTTCAATCAGACGGTCAGGTTGACTTACTTGTCAATGATGCTTTAATACGATTTGCCGAAGCTCTCGCAGATGACTTGAATATTTCTTCCGCTTTAGCTGCTATTTTTGATTTTGTACGTGAAATCAATTGTTTATGTGATGTCAATCAGGTCAGTCAAAAAGAAGCCGAGACAGTGATAAATCTTATGAAAAAATTTGATACTATTTTAGGCGTATTGACATTTGATAAAAGAGAAGAAAGCATTCCAGAAGATTTACAAGAAGCTTTTGCTAAAAGGCAACAGGCGAGACAAGAGAAGAACTGGACACTTTCCGATGAATTACGTGATTTCATTCATCAAAGAGGCTATTTGATTGAAGACACTCCTCAAGGTACCAGATTAAAAAAACAATAAGGAAATAAAAATGTCCAATCGCGCAAGAACAAAAGATGAAATGTTTATGATGCGTCTTTATGAAGAAGCTTTAAAACAAGAAGAAATAGAAGATCCTATAGATCGTTATCAGATTGGAAAATTAGCGGGACTTCAAAAAACTGCTGTGGATACGATTTGTAATTTGCTTGCTCAAGCCAATTTTATTAAAAAGAAAAATGTGTCTGACATTTCAATCACTCCTCATGGCGCTAAGCTGGCTGAAAGCTTGAAAGAACCATAATCGGTTTAACAATACAAAATTGAATTTTGGGTTTTAAGCAATTATTAACAATAGGCGATGTTGCTCTGTCAAGTTTATCGATGGCTTTTTAGGTTGATGAGGATAAGCAACAATCCCAGCTAATCGATTAATTAAAAAATTTCTGGCAGTTCTGCGGCGTATCTATTCGATCTGGGAAATTTTTTTTTAGTTGATCATTCACCGTTTCAATGATAGCTCTTTTTCTAAGGAGAATTTTGTCTGCCAACTTCATCAATCTCTGCTTCCTACTCGATCTTAGGGTAGTAAATAATAGTTTAAGGTTTCGGCAATAGAGATATCAGCAATACGTCCAGTTAAGCTGAAAAGCCAAAATTTCTCCTTTCTTATTAAGCATAAGATGCCATTTAAACCCCAAAAACCATCTGAGATTATTTTTCCCCTCTTTGCCAAACCTTTGAAGACTTCTTTCTTTTTATGCGTTTATTGTGGCAAACATCTATCGATGGAGAATCAATAAAAGCAATTCCTGTGATTCCTCCTCTTTCTAGAAAATAAGCAAATAGAGGAACAAAAAGATTCAAATTTGACCTCCCATATCATATTAAACATTATTTGGGAAAACAAATGTTTTAAATCAGGCAGAGGTCTTTTGTCATTTAAATTTTATTCTTCTTATTCATTATCAAAAGAATAAACTCAAAATTCAGGTTAACAAAATATTGTGTTTATTTTCACTCTCAAAAGTTAGCTTAGGATTTTAAAAAATTGATAAAAAATATGAAAGAAGATTTGAAATAAAGGGTGAATAAGCAAACTTTTTATTTATTACACAAATAAAAAGTCTACTAAATTTAATTATATAAAATGAGCTAGGTTAAAAATTAACTAACTACCCGACTAAGAGTAAATATTCCTCCAAATACTTTAACAGTTCCTCGATCAAGATAGCTATTGTTCAATAAATGATATTTTCCTATTGACATTGCCAGTTTTTTAATAAAATTCTTCCGCTCCATTTTTTTTAGTTTTGTATATTTGATGAAGATGAGGATCTGGATAAATCGCATAAATAATTTCAGGATGATTTACCCCTTTTAGGCCTGCCTTTCGAATAGCGTTACACCTATCGTCTTTGCCTCTGCCCTTTTCTCTATATTTGAATGTAGCTCTTACTACAGTTTCTTTAATTGAATCAGAAAAATTTACCATTCCCCTGGCTATATGATTTAAGCTAAGGCTTCTTCTCTTCCTCTACATCATCTGATTTTATTATTAAGGGTGACTGATTCATAATTCTTGTATCCAAATGTGCCACTTGGATATTTGAAAGAATGTAGTCAGCATTACGATCACCATTGGTCTTTGCAAACTCAAGTATTCCGTAAAGTGCATTCATTGTTAACCCTTCACTATTTCCCTGATGCATAGCATGGACATAGCTATTCCGCAGCGACATTCTAGGTGCTCCTGATTCTCCTGGATTTGTTTGAGAAGAAACGAAGTTTCCTCGCATGGCATAGGATCCACCACCTGAAGAGGTAATTGACTGATAACCAAAGGTCTTCACGTACATTTTTAAAGATTGGCCTTCAAACTTGTGATACAGCTGAACCGAATCTCCTATGTCAATGTCCATATCTAAAACAACTGGCTTGAATTGACCTCCTTTTACCCATAAGATGGCAAAATCAAACTCATATTTAGATCCATCAAAAATAAGTTTTCCCATTCCAAAATTCCCTTTAATTTCATTTCTTCCTTCTAAACAATGGTGACAAGTTAATAGAAGATCTTGGGATATGGCAAAACAATTTCCTATAAATGTGCCATCACTTCCCTGGATGGAGAAAATTGCGTGATAAAGGTTATGTACAAATCTATTTACTGAGTAACCTTGGTTTGATAGGTAACTGTTAATTTCTATTTCTGTGTTAACCCTGTTAGTGTTGGACTGAGATAAACGATAAGGTGATGCACTATGAAACGCTGGATTCGTTCTCATTTAAATATTCTCCTCAAATAAAATTTCGAATATTAATTTTTAGACTATTACAGCTATAATTAACTTTTTTAATCATTAAATATATTTTAAAGTTAAAATTTGACTTTTCTAAATTAAAAAAATATTTATGAAAGCAAATAGATATCGTATTCTAAATCAAAATTAACATTTTTAAAATTGGGATAATAGCAGATGGTAAAATTTTAAACATATTAACCTGAACTTTGGGTTTAGGTGTTTAGGCTTAAACAAGATACATAAAATTTGAATGACAAAAGACCTCAACATGATTTAAAA
>NZ_BASL01000794.1:0-5614 GCF_000648255.1 Candidatus Protochlamydia sp. R18
TTTTTTTATGCAAGATGAGCCATAACCACTGATCATTTTTCTTATTTCCTACAAAACTCCATTGCTCATCTACTTCAAGTTTAGCCACTTCTAACTCATCTTTCTCACGACAAGTGACTTGTGCATTTAAATCCTCAGGCAAATCATTGATAATGAAATTAATAAAATCTAGCAGCCATGGCATGCTTACATCAAAAATTCTACAAATTCTATTAAGAGGCATTCTTTCTAGAAGAACTTTTCTGACAAGTTCCTTTGTTTGTTCGTTAATGATTTTAGCTTCATTGTTTTCGCTCCACTGTTTGCCATACTCTAAACAACGAAAATTTTGCTTTTCATGTCTTGTATAATCATTCCTCTTTACCAAATCTGAGCCGCAGTGCGTACATCTCATTGCTCTTCTCCGCTTGAATTAGAATAATTAATCTATGAAATTAGATCAGTTTATTGAAATAGCCTTACCTATTTAGCACTACCTAGTGGGCGAGCTTTTAGAGGAGAAAAAGTGTATTCAGCAGTATCTGGCCATCGTTTTGCAAGGGAAAGCTTGATAGCAGCTAAATGCCAATCTAAAATTTTTGCTCCTTTTTGCTATACAGGGACGTGTCATCCTACCTTGTTTAATACCTGGTTAGAAAAAATATTAATTCCAGAGATTAAAACTGGACAGGTGATTATTATGGATCATGCAACTTCTCACAAGTCTAAAAAAACCAAATATCTACTTGGACAAGCCGGATGTAAAATTTTATTTCTTCCCTCCTACTCGCCTGATTTAAATCCAATTAAAGTTTTCTGGGCAAATTTTAAACAATTAGTCCGGTTAAGTTTAAACAAATTATCAAGCCTTGCAAAAGCTATTGATTATTCTTTTTGTCAAATATACACATAAATGCACAATTAAATTCAATTAACTATATGTGTCGTTAGAGATTCTTTATTGTTAAGACAGAAATTTACAAGAGTAACAGCCACATTGGAGCTAAAAGCTTAATTGATTGTTTATAACCTTTTATTGCTTATTATCGGTAATATCTACTAAGAGCTATATTGGAAGCAAGAGACTGAGCAATTGTTTTGGCTCCTTTATAGCTGACTCGGTTATCATTAAGTTCAAGTACCTTAAGAGCCGTATTGGAAGCACGAGACTCAGCAAGAGCTTTCATTCCCTCATCGCTGATTCGGTTATCATTAAGATAGAGTTTATTAAGTACCCTATCCCTATTGGAAGCAAGAGACTCAGCATTGGAAGCAAGAGACTCAGCAAGAGCTTTCATTCCCTTATCGCTGATTTGGTTATTACCAAGGTCGAGTACCTCAAGAGCTTTATTGGAAGCAAGATTTCGAGCAAAAGCTTCCGCTCCCCTATCACTGATTTGGTTATCATTAAGGTAGAGTATATTAAGTGCCGTATTGGAAGTAAGAGACTCAGCAAAAGCTTCCATTCCCTCATCGCTGATTTGGTTACCATCAAGGTCGAGTATCTTAAGAGCCGTATTGGAAAGCAGATTCTTAGCAAAAGCTTTCATTCCCTCATCGCTGATTTGGTTATTATTAAGGTAGAGTGTATCAAGTGCCGTATTGGAAGCAAGAGACTCAGCAAAAGCTTTCATTCCCTTATCGCTGATTTGGTTATTATTAAGGTAGAGTATCTTAAGAGCCGTATTGGAAGGTAGATTCTTAGCAAAAGCTTCCATTCCCTCATTGCCGATTTGGTTTCTGTTAAGAGAGAGTACCCTAAGAGTTGTATTGGAAGCAAGAGCCTGAGCAAGAGCTTCCATTCCCTCAGTGCCGATTTGGTTATTATCAAGGTAGAGTGTATCAAGTGCCGTATTGGAAGCAAGAGACTCAGCAAAAGCTTCCATTCCCTCATTGCCGATTTGGTTTCCGTTAAGAGAGAGTGCCCTAAGAGTTGTATTGGAAGGCAGATTCTTAGCAAAAGCTTTCATTCCCTCATCGCTGATTTGGTTATTATTAAGGTAGAGTGTATCAAGTGCCGTATTGGAAGCAAGAGACTCAGCAAAAGCTTCCATTCCCTCATTGCTGATTTGGTTTCCGTTAAGAGAGAGTACCTTAAGAGTTGTATTGGAAGCAAGAGCCTGAGCAAGAGCTTCCATTCCCTCAGTGCCGATTTGGTTATCATCAAGGTAGAGTGTATTAAGTGCCGTATTGGAAGTAAGAGACTCAGCAAAAGCTTCCATTCTCTTACCGTTGATTTTGTTTCCGTTAAGAGAGAGTCCCCTAAGAGTTGTATTGGAAGCAAGAGTCTGAGCAAAAGCTTCCATTCCCTCATCGCTGATTTGGTTATCATTAAGGTAGAGTATCTTAAGAGCCGTATTGGAAGGCAGATTCTTAGCAAAAGCTTCCATTCCCTCATTGCCGATTTGGTTTCCGTTAAGAGAGAGTACCCTAAGAGTTGTATTGGAAGCAAGAGCCTGAGCAAGAGCTTCCATTCCCTCAGTGCTGATTTGGTTATCATTAAGGTAGAGTGAATCAAGTGCCGTATTGGAAGCAAGAGCCTGAGCAAAAGCTTCCATTCCCTTATCGCTGATTTGGTTACCACCAAGGTCGAGTTCCTTAAGAGCCGTGTTGCAAGCAATTCCATTAGCAATAACTTCCGCTTCCTTATCGCTTATTCCCCTGCGACTAAGATCAAGCGTGGTGAGCTCAGAATCATTCATATAAAGTTGAAATAATTGCTTACGATGAATTTCTAAATTTTTTATTTCTTTTAAGGTTCTATCCAACCCCTCTACTATGGCTTTTTTTAGATTTAAGGCTGGGCATCTTGTAAAAATTCCTTTGACATAGGGAGCCATTGTTTTGAAAAAGAGCATTTTTAAATGGGGATTTTTATCGGCTTTTAAGGTTTGCAAAAGAGGGGCATCTAGCTGAATCGAGACAAGCGCTTTGCACCTTCTAATTTGCAATTCTTCTAATTTGGCAAACTGCAAACAGATCGGTGTAAAGAAGTTTGTTTTTTCAAATGCACGCAGCTGAGCGCAACGGTTTAAATAGAGTGATTTGAGGTTAGGAGAGCACTTTTCGATTTCTTGGATGGTTTCTACTTTAATAAGTGGGCAGCCGCTTACATTTAAATAGTCGAGTTGAGCATGCAAGAAAGGTTTTAACGTGGTCAGATCTAAAACGGCGCAATTCATCAGAGTGACTTTTTGGGGTTTAGGATCTTTATTTTTTATTAAAAAGATTAAGGCATTTAACACAAAGCGTTGCCGCTCTCGATCGAGTTTTTTTCCTTTGACCATCTGTTTAAAATCTGCTTCAATCCATTCTCCTTCTTCGCTTGTCCCGAACTCAACATTTGGAGTGTAGCGACTTAAAGTAAACGCTAAAAGCTCGCGTTGGGCTTTTTCAGGGGAATATTCTTCACGTTGATAAAATTCTTTAAACGTCGGAGGTTTGCCAAAGCTGGCTGCGTCAGCTTGGGCGGAAGTGAGAGATTTGTCTACCTGACGATCGATCGCTTGTTGTAGCCTTTGTTTAGGACTCAAGCTGCTTCCGTTAACTTGCCGGTATTTAGGATGAACCCAGCGGTCCAAGCTTTGCTTTTGACTGCCCCGTAAGTTAACAAGATAAGGTAAAAGATTGAGAGCTATAAGCTTTTTTTTGCTTGTTAAATCATGGCGTAAGCAGTCTTGCAGATGGTAAAATTGCACAAGTAAATTTGCCACCGTGCCGCTACGCAAAAGAAGCCTTCCTTTAAAGCGATCTTCCGAGTTTTCTTCATATAACTGTTCTTCTTCGTCGCGAGTAAAAAGTTGAAGGACGCGGTAGGCTTCATCTTTTTGGATTAAGTCTTCGAGCCAACTTTTGAGGATGAGGTTAGGATCTAAACGGAGAAAAGCTTGCAGCACTTCGGCGTCTAGATGAGATTCAGCATGTAAACAAAAAAGAGCGGAGGAAAAATGTACCTTATGTCCGAAGGAATGGTGAATAACGGGCTCAACAAAAGAAACATCGTTATCCACGCAGAAAATGCGCTGCGTCTTTTCTTCGACGACATAGTTCGAAAAGCGGCCATCCCCTGGCCGCGTCAATACGGCACAGAGGCAAGCCCAGGTCAGTTGCTTGACGTCTAGCTGGTTCTCATTTTGTAAAGTTTGCCCTTGTATTGTTTTGGATATTAAAACGGGATAGATCCTTTTTTTTCCTTTCACTTCGACTTCAAAGCGTGCTAGCTGCGTCGGAGGGCTCAAATGCCCCGCAATGCGTGCCGTCAGTGCATGGATGGCATATTCCAGCAGAGGATGGGTTGGTTTTTGTTTAAAATGCAGTTGATATTCGCCATAGGAGGCAGTTGCAACGTGGTGACGGCTTTCATATTGCTTTTTGAGATCTCCCGTTTCTCCTAAAATCTGTTCACAAACGTCTTGTCTGAGATACTTGGCAACAGGCACTGCCGGACAGCGAATTTTGACTTGGAAGGTGTCTTCATCATTCGATTGATCTGTTGTCATCGCTAGGATCGCTTGTTGAAGCTGCTCTTCTTCTAAACGTTGGCTTTGTCTAACTCCGCTTGGATTGGGAATGGAGGCAAGATGAGCGGTTAAGGTAGCCAAGTTTTCCTCCGTGGAATAGCTTCCCAAGACTTTAAGATAGGTTTCTCTTAAAGGTTCCGTGAAGGTGATCCGGGAAAGACTTTGGTAGCAAGCTTCATGCCTCTTCTGGTAGTAAGCTTCATGCCTCTTTCTAGCCTGTTGATTCGGATCAAGCGCATTAGCTTGTTGTCTAGAAACGAGATGATGGACGAAATGAGCGATCCATGACTTGAGATTTTCTATTGCATTGGGATGCATCTTCTCTCCATAGCAAGCCTCATTCAAAAGGTCAATGTATCGAAAATGAGTGTCTAACTTAAAAATGCAAGAGTTGAATTGATTAGAATCTAGGTTGGAGAGGCAAAATTTTAACTTACGGTAAAGAGGACGCAATACAAGCCAATAAATCTTGGCCAGAACCTCTTGTTTCCTAAGAGGATCTTCCAGATTAACCTCTTCTTTTTGTTCCCTATAAGTAAAATGAAGGCCCACTCTTTTTAGGTAAACGGCTGCCACCGCTTCTTGCAATAAAAAGCCACTTTCGGGTGTGAAAATTTTCTTTTTCACGAGCGCGTCAATGAGATCGAGTATATTGGATTCCTTTATGCCAAAGTAAAGAGATAAATCATTTAAAAGGTGATGGAGCAACTCCGAGTAGTGTTTTTTTAGATCAATGACCTTTTCTTTAAAGGGACGACACCAAATTTCCTCATAGGCCTGCAGTCGATCCGTTAGCAGCTTTACCGCCTGACACTTGCGCCTGATTTCTTTTGCTTGCGGCAACTCTTCATCGAGATAGATACACATTTGTTCTTGGTAGAGTTCAAAGAGTTTATGGGTATTTTGGTGAAAAGAAATTGTTTTGCGCAGCGTATTACTAGGGGAAGTTGAGGAATACTCCTCCATTTTTTGCATTTGGGCCAATCCATCGGGTGTGTTGATAAGATCAGTGACAATAGCTGGGTTGCCGCCAGAATCGATATGGAAACCAGAGCGGTGTTTAGCCCCGATGCAAGTAAAAACGGGCAATCCTTGCGCTGGATCTTCTCCCAAGG
>NZ_BASL01000793.1:0-7766 GCF_000648255.1 Candidatus Protochlamydia sp. R18
TTAAAAAGCCTCGATGCAATTTTGGCTACTATTAAGAAGGAAAAATACTCTCGAGCTGTCGAGCAGTTTAATTTTTTTATGGCCTTTTTGACGCCCTATGCGGAAAAAGAGATACTCAAAAAGATTTTTGACTGCCTCTTGTTGCTTATTCCCGTCGTAGAGTCTCCTAAAGAGATAGAAGAGGGTGTACGTTTACTGCTCAATTTAGCATCAGACTCCTGTTTTGCAGAAGAACAAAAGCAGTTAGCTACCGAACTCGCCAAATGGCATTACAAGCAAGGAAAACAAGAACAGCTAAATAAGAAACAAGTTAAAGATCCCATCAATGCTCTTCATTACGCAGTAAAGGCTCAGAGCATCTCGATGGCTTCTTCAGAATCCCAACGCCAAGCTTCTCGCTACTTTAAAGTCGCTTCAACGTCCCTTAGCGTTTTTAAGCAGCGTTTGAAAAAAGCAAGAGCCGAAGATAAGAGTCAGGAAGTCGTGCAACTCATCACAAATCTTGAAACGCGTTTTAAAGCAATCTGCTGCAAGGGTGAACAGCATGCTTTGATTAAATTATTCTATAAACAAGTACGCAAACTTATAGCGGCTCTATTTAGCAAGCGAGGAGGACAAAAACCGATAGAGGCAAGTGGGCTGCATCATCTAAAACCAACGATGGACCGTTATTTAAACAGTAAAACTTTTCCCACGACTTGTTTTATCACAACTACCTACCGAAAAAATTTAGATACTTATCGCGCAAGCTTTTACGAGCTCTATCAGACAATCGACTTGCAAAATTTTATCATTGAAGAGGTGCGTGCTTTTCAAAAAAAAGTTTCTGCGAACTTGATCAATTTTCTGCAAGCTTTAGTCGAAGATGCCATTGCCATTTTAGGAGATCCTCCGTGTTCGTACGATTTGCGAGCAATGGGATCTCTAGCCAAAGAAGAAATCTGTCCTTACTCAGACTTGGAATGGTGCATTCTCATGGAAGCAATTGAGCATCGCCCGTACTTTGTAAAATTAGCTCGCCTATTAGAACTACAAATAATAGCCTTGGGAGAAGATCCCGCACAAGGCTTGCCCGTCTTTACTTGTATCGGGACTAAACACCGCTCCGGCTTTCATGTCGATTCTGGCGGCAATCCAGCGGTTGTCCCTGATCTTATCCACACGCCCGATGGATTGGCTCAGATGCAAAAAATAGAGGAGTATCCTTCTAATTCGCATAATAATACGCTGCGTAAAACTATCTCCTTTCATCAAACGAACTCGTCGCTCTTTGACCTCTACCAAGCGCAAATGCGTACCTATCTCGATGAAAATTCTCTACAAACAAAAGAAATCAGGCGCAAGTGTCAGGCGCTACAGCTGTTAACAGATCGCCTGCAGACCTATGAACAGATTTGGTGCCATCCCTTTAAAGAGAAGATTATCGATCTAAAAAAGCACTACTCGGAGCTGCTCCATCACCTTTTAAATGATTTGTCCCTTTATTTCGGCATAGAAGAAGCCAATACACTCGATCTCATTGACGCGCTCGTGAAAAAGGAAATTTTCACAGCCGAAAGTGGTTTCTTATTGCAAGAGGCGGTGGCGGCCATTTACCTAAAAAGAGTGGGCCTCCATTTTACCTGTGGGGAACAAAAAGAAGAGGTTAACCTAGAAGAATTTTGTGATGAAAAAGAAATCCTGGCCAAGATTTACTGGCTTGTCCTGCGCCCTCTTTACCGTAACTTGAAGTTTTGCCTCTCTAACCTAGATTCTCATCAATTAAAACCTTGCATTTCTAAGCTAGACTCTCATTTTCAAAAAATTGATCTCCTTCGAGGGGCTTATTACGAAGAGGAGCTGCGCCCCGATAACATAGAAAATCTCAAGCCCTGGACCGCTCATTTCGTACATCATCTCGTTTCCAGACAACAAGCTGATGCGCTTGATCCGGATCAAGCTTGGCATTGGCATGAAGCTTACTACCAAAGACTCTCCCAGATGACTTTCACGGAACCTCTAAGAGAGACCTATCTTAAAGTCTTAGATAGCTATCCCGAGGAGGAAAATTTGGCTGCGTTAAGCGCTCATCTGGCTTCTATTCCCAACCCAAGCGGAGTTAGACAAAGCCGACGCTTAGAAGAAGAGCAGTTTCAACAAGCAATTCTTGCCATGACAACCGACCATCCAGATCCAGACGATCCCTTCCAAGTCAAAATCCGCTGCCCGGCAGTGCCCGATGCTCGGTATCTCAACCAGGACGTGTGTGAACAAATTTTAGAAGAAACGGGCAATCTCAAACGGCAATATAAAAGCGCTCATCCCGTTGCGAGTGCAACCCATAACGGATATCAGCTGCATTTTAAACAAAAGCCGACCCATCCTTTGCTGGAATATGCCATCCATGCGCTGACGGCACGCATTGCGGGTCAGTTGAGCTCTCCAACGCAGCTAGCACGTTTTGAGGTCGACATCAAAGGAAAAAAACGAGTCTATCCCGTTTTAATTTCCAAAACAATACAAGGGCAGACGTTAGAAAATGCCAAACAGCTAGACGTCAAGCAATTGACCTGGGCTTGCCTGTGTGCTTTATTGACTCGCCCAGGCGATGGGCGCTTCTCCAACTATGTTGTCGAAGAAAAGACGCACCGCATTTTCTGCGTCGATAACGATATTTCTTTTGTCGAACCGGTCATCCATTATTTCTTCGGGCATAAGGTTCATTTTTCTTCGGCTCTTTTTTGTTTAGATGCTAAGTACTATTTAGACTCTGAAGTGTTGCAGGCTTTTCTCCGTTTAGAGCCTAACCTCATTCTCAGTAGTTGGCTTGAAGACTTAATTCAAAAAGATGCGGCTTATCGCGAACTTCAACTTTTTAATTCTAAAGAGGAAGAACAGTTATATGAAGAAAACCCAGAAGATCGCTTTAAAGGAACGCTTCTTTTACGCAGCGGCACGGTGATGAATGTACTCGTGCAATTTTACCATCTACAAGACTGCTTACGTCAAGCTTTAAAAGATAAAAAAAGACTTGCTCCTATCGATCTTTTACCCTATCTCGTTAATTTACGGGGGAGTCACAAGCAAACCTTAGACCGTTGGGTGTACTCTAAATATCAGCAAGCCGTTACTAGCAGTTTAGATCCCAAACAAAGATTACAACAAGCGATCGATCGTCAGGTAGACATTTCTCTCACTTCCGCCCAAGCCGATGCAGCTAGCTTTGGCAAGCTCCCAACGTTTGAAGAAATTCAACAGCGCGAAGAATACTCCCCCGAAAAAGCCCAAAGCGAGCTTTTTGCGTTTACCTTAAACCGATGCGCTTCCCATGTTTTGTTTGGCGAAAACCAAGAAGGAGAGTGGATTGAAGCAGATTTTAGGCACATGATCAAAGGGGAAAGATCCGATCGAGAGCGGCAACGCCTCGTGTTACATGCTTTAATCTTTTTAATGAAAAATAAAGGTCTTCGACCCAAAAAAGTGACTTTGATGAACTGCGCTGTTTTAGATCACACCACCTTAAAACCTTTTTTGCATGTTGAACTTACCTATTTAAATGTAAGCGGTTGTCCATTTATTAAAGAAGAGGCCATTCTGGAAATCGAAAAGTGCTCTCCTAATCTCAAAACGCTTTATTTAAACCGATGCGCTCAGCTGCGCGCGTTTGAAAAATCACGCTTTCCTCTCACACCAACCTATTTGCAGTTTGCCAAATTAGAAGAATTGCAACTTAAGAGGTGTGTGGCACTTGCCTCGATTCAGCTAGATGCTCCTCTTTTGCATACCCTAAAAGCCGATAAAAATCCCCATTTAAAAACGCTTTTTTTTACAAGTATTATTCCCTATTTCAAAGGGAGTTTTATACAATGTCCGGCTTTAGATTTAAAAATAATTAAAAAAGAACAAGAGAATAGAGTTTTAAAAGAAATAAAAAATCCAGAAATTGACTCCCGAATATTACTCCAACTTTATAGGAATGATCCTAAGCTTACCTCGCTTGACCTTAGTCACAGGAGAATAAGCGATAAGGGAGCCGAAGCAATTGCTCAATCTCTTGCTTCCAATACGACTCTTAAGTCACTCAACCTTGGTTATAATCAAATCAGAGATCAAGGAGCTGAGGCAATTGCTCAGTCTCTTGCTTCCAATACGACTCTTGAGAGACTCCAGCTTAACGAAAACCGAATCAGCGATAAAGGAGCACAAGCGCTTGCTCGCGCTTTTGCTTCCAATAATACTCTTGAGACACTCTCCCTTGAATATAACCAAATAAGCGATGAGGGAGCGGAAGCAATTGCTCAGGCTCTTGCTTACAATACAACTCTTAGAGAACTCTTTCTTAACGGAAACCAAATAAGCGATAAGGGAGCGAAAGCAATCTTTAAGGCTCTTGCTTCCAATACTGTTCTTAAAAAACTTACTCTAAGCTATAACCAAATAAGTGATGAGGGAGCGAAAGCAATCTTTAAGGCTCTTGCTTCCAATAATACTCTTGAGACACTCTCCCTTGAATATAACCAAATAAGCGATAAGGAAATGGAAGCTCTTGCTCAGACTCTTGCTTCCAATACAACTCTTAGGGAACTCTCTCTTAACGGAAATCAAATAAGCGATAAGGGAATGGAAGCTCTTGCTCGGACTCTTGCTTCCCATAAGTATTTCCGGGTTAAGGGTAATCTAATAAGCATACTGCTAGATTTCACCAAATGTGTTTCCAACAACCAATAGAGTAGACGAAAAGAAAAATCCGCAAAAGAACTTTTAGAAGACCTTTAAGTGAAGTGCTAATGATTTTGCTTTTCTTTCATCGTTCCAATGACAGAACATTTAAATACTTCTACTTAAACCATGTAAAAACAACTTTAAAATATTTATCATCTTGTTGGGTACTCAAGATTTGTTCAACTCACCTCGGAAGCATTTTTCCCTATGTTTTGCTTTACCCAAGAACATCAAGGGATCTGTAAAGGGATTTTATTGATAGACTCTACAGTCTTAACGGTTTGCCTGCGTCAAACGTGCCTCTTCCCATCGCATCTTTAAAGAGCCACGCTAAGTGGGGGAAAAACAACCATCGGTTGGTTCTTTGGGTTTAAGCTCCATCTTGTGATTAATCATCATGCAGAAATTGTAGCATTTAAGTTGACAACTGGCAAACTTGATGATCGCAAACCCGTTCCAGAAATGGTAGAAGGGATGAAAGGAAAAGCGTTCGCAGATAGAGGGGATATGTCAGAAAAACTGACTCATACTTTAATGCAAAAGGGAATGCATCTTTTCACAAAAGTAAAGAAGAAGATGAAAAATCAATGGATCACGTAGTGGATAAACTCATGCTAAAAAAGAGGGCTATGATTGAAAGTATGAATAATCTGTTGAAAAGTAGCTGTCAGATAGAACATCATCGTCACCGAAATCGATAGAACTTTCTTAGCAATCTGATGGCAGGACTTGCCAATTATTGCTTGAATCCATCCAAGCCTCGGCTATTCTTTTCAAAGACAGAAATCGAAGCTGCTAAGCTCTTAGAATATTTTTGAGGGTTTCTTACGTTAAACTGGCGTTAACAAAGTCCTTCAAAATAAATTATTTTAAAGGGCTTAATTTTTACTAAATATGTTAACACATATATAAACATTCTATTCTAAAGCTTTTTCATAGTATTAAAAAATAATCTGATGGCCGGTGATGGCTAGTTTTCATGCCAAGTTTTATATCACCCAACCTTAAAATATTTAAAAAAAAAACAGCCTTATCATCTAAATGCAAAATAAATTTTAATATTAAAAAATTTTTAATTAAACTAATCTGTTTTCTACAGGCCTGACTTTAATGCGCATAAAGTTTAAAGTTGTTTAGAATGGGCTAATTATTAAATTTTTAAAATATCAAACCTTGAGTTTCAAAAACGAAAGTAATGATAAAATAAATTTTGAAAAAACAACTTGAATTTTTAACAAAAATGTATGATTAATTGGAGGAAATTATGAATCTCTGTGTCGATATTGTTAATTCTTATCAAGAGCTTAGTAAAGATGTCCATGTCAGTAAAGAAACAGGTCTTCCTGGTATTACAGATGAGGTGGCACAAAAATTTTTGAACCGAATCGGTTCATCGGCTTCTTTTTCACACATGAGTGTTTCAGTTAGTATGACCACACAAATTCCTTTGGATCTTTGCTATAGTCTTTATAAATTTTATTTTTATAAAATTAAAAAGATTAATGATTTAACAGATGAGAATGCCATTTTAATACAGCTTGACAAAACTAAACAAATTGCGGATAAAGCTATTAAGGAATTTCGAGAATGTATGAAATTAATTGATGTAGGCGTAACACGAGAAATGGCTAAAGTTTTACCAAATTTCCTGTTAAATTATTTGTATGGGACTGAATTTGTGAAATTAACAGGTAAAATAGATCCAGGATGCCAAATTGAAGAATTGACAAATTATTTTATTAGTCAAGTGCCTGAAACAAAACTGGTCAATTTCCGCTTAGTTATTCAAAAAATGCGAAATATACATCTACCTTCTAACTTATGGGCCATCGATGATTATAGACACAAAGTACCAAAGCAAACAATGATACCAGCTGAAGTTTTTGCAAGGGTTCATCATCGAGCAATGGAAGACATGGTGCATCTATTTCATCAACATGCCGCTAATTTTGTAGATAAAATGCTAATAGATGAATTTTTTGAGGATTTTCCGGTTTTTCAAATCAATAAAGAAAGAGTAAGAGAGTTTATATGAATAATATTGATTTATGTGATAATGATAACAAACATTATTTAGCTGGTTATCAAAGTTGTCAAGAACAGGCCTCCACACAAAAAAATATACAAACAACTTCTCTTTTTAGGTCGTTTAAATTTAGGGCAACTGTTACTTTATTCAAAATAGTAGATATCGTTTATCCTATATTTAAAATTTTCTTTCAGGTGCTTGAATGCGTTGGCCGTTATAGCTATTCATTAGTAAATGGACTTATTTCAATCAAAACTAAGTTTATAGGGATTGATTTTCACTTTTATTTCAATATTAATATTAATTACGATTACTCTAATACACAAAATTTACAGAATGCTTGTCCTGAACGCGCTTTGCTTTGCTAATTTTACAAGAGTATATTTTATTAGAATACCGCTAAATTAGAAATTTTTTGACAAATGAGAAATAACTACTGAAGCATTAAATACTTTTTTGCTGGACGTAAAAGTCATATTGATTCACTTACCTCATATAAAATGAATTAATCGGAATGGGGTTAGGATAATGCTATTTCTAAAAATTCTCTTGAGAATAAATAGTAAATATTTCAATAAAGAATTTTATAATTTTAAGAAAATCAATCCATTTTTTTTACATTTTTTATGATCAGCTACAAAATTTTATAGAATTTGTTGCGGTTATTAAAATTATGTATCGATAATTGCCAATAAGCTTTAACTGAGTATCAAAAAATTAAATATTCAACTTTTGATGGGTAAGCAGCTGGACGAATTTGTGAATACAAGCTAAACTTCATTAAGAATGAAACTATTTATATAAAAAAAAATTTTAATTTCTCGCCCATTGAAGATTCTGCCCAAGCGTTAAGCATACGATTGGATGTTTAATTCGTTTTTTACTGCACCCAAGAGTGTGGCCTATTTATTACAAATATTCACGTATTTAATCAATTACTAGTTGATCCATAAATTTTGTTTTTTTTATTTAATGTAAGTTGCAAATAACTAATTTATTAAAAAATTTGTTGCAACTGCTACTAGAAATCCTAAAA
>NZ_BASL01000792.1:0-24500 GCF_000648255.1 Candidatus Protochlamydia sp. R18
TAATCTCACGGATGAGGGATTAATCCATTTGAAACCCTTAACGGGTTTGCAATATCTAGTTCTAAGCCTATGCTATCATCTCACGGATGATGGATTAGCACGTTTTAAAACTTTAGCAGCTTCACTTAATTTAAAAATTATTAAATAGAAAAAACTTTTAATAAAACAAGAAATCTAGAGCCAAAAATAGAAAACACCAGACCTAATGAGGTTTTAGGATAGATTTGAATGCGATCCATTTTATTTTTTTAGCTGCCCTAAGTTATGGTCTGTTAATAAAACACGTACGCAATGTAATATATTCACTTTATTTAGATAAGCAAAAATGGTAAAGACTGAATCCTTTTTTGATTGCATTTTCATCGACATTTTTATACTGTGAATTAGTAAAATGCTGATTTAAATCCTTTGTGAGAGGGGAGCATCTTTAGGCTAGAGAACATCGTCTTAATTTTAGGCGTATTTTTAAGAGGCTTTTGTAATTATACTATAGTAGCTTGTTTCCAACTCGAAGGTTAGTTGCCTTTATATGCTTTGCAAGCAACAGCCTATAGAAATAAGGGTAAAAAAAGCGATGATCTTGATCACAAAACTATTTGTTTTGATCCATGATCTTACCTAGCACTACTATTATTTTTTCTACCCAATCAACTTTTTTACAAAAACTAAAATCATGTCAGCTTTCCTTCTCTTACTCACGTCTAACCCATTCTAAATAGGCTGAGAAATAACCTTCTTTAGCTTGATAAAATAAATTGATCAGCCCAATTAGTATTTTTTAACGAATCATTTTTTTAGTTTGGTTTGCAGCATTCTTTCTCGTATAAATCCATGATAGCATCGCAGGTAATGATTGAGCGGTCAATCTTTCTATCTTTGCGTAAACGGTGAATATATAGCTCGGTGAATGCTTGTTCGGCTTCTTCCGTTAGGTAAATGGTAGCCTTTATTTTTTTCTTGTTGCGGCGCTTAGCCATTTGTTCATCATGACTGTCAATTACTTTAGCGTTTTCTTGTATTAACTTTTCAGCTTCTTCACTCATTTTACTTTAAACCCTTTTAATGGTATGACAAAAAGAGATATAAAGGATCAGGCGTTAAGAGGTTAATAGATTTTTAGCTATATGTATAGAAAATTGTATTTTGTGCTAAGTAGCTAAGAAGTTTTAACGTAATAGCTCGTCAATTGGCAAAACATTATATTACTACGAAAAAAAATTATAGGTTAGATTCTATTGTTTATAAGGCTACTTATAAACAAGTCGAGGTGACAATGACCAAACGAAAGCCAAAAAGTCAGAAAGCATATGAACAGCCAATTGAAATCAAGTAAACAACTCATGAAAAAAGCGAGCTTGCCACAGTGAAGCTGCCTTCTAATTTTCCATTTCAAAATTTGAGATGTTCGAAAGAACACAGAGAGCTTTTTGAAGGGCTGTTGGGAGGGAAATAATTTATGAGCTTAATGTCAACAATTATTGAGCCGCCTCTCTCATCTACTTTGGAAACCTATGAACAGGCAAAAGCATTTCAAACAAATTTGGTTTGGAAAAAACTGAATGAAATCACGGTAGAAGAAGCAATTTCCTACTGGCTTCCAACTTTAAGCTTGAAAACGCAGATTAATTATCGTTCAGGCATTCGAAAGCTGGTTGAATTTGGTTTGCTCAACTCTCTCATCAGTCTGCAAGCCTTTGCTCTGACTAACCATGAGGCCATTATTGATAGAATTAAACTCATACAAGAATGGGCTGAGTCAAGCTGACAGGCACGGGCCGCTTGCTATATCTCCTTTACAGGGTTTTTAAATCGACGTTTGCAAGGTGTTGTAAAAAAGGCTCTCCCAAATAAGGAAGAGAGTTCGAAAACATTTTTTAGAATAAACGAGAAGGTGAAAACATTGGCAATGTTTCAAGCGTAATGGATCGCATTCTTCAAAGAATTGGAGAAAATTAATCCCAGGGATTGCTTGATCGGAAAGGTGATTTTGCACAGGGAGGCAAACGGGTAAACGAAGTTTTGTCCTTGCCAACCCATCAAATTGATTGGGAGCACTGCGAAATCACTTTTCCTCAGTCAAAAATGAAGGGAATTTACAAAGAGACTGTGATTACTTATTCAGATAACATTATGGAAAGGCTTCGAGAGCATATTGGCGAGAGAAAAGGACATGTTTTCATTACGAGATTTGGAAAGCCTGTGATGATCAATCAAGTCGCTGTGAAATTTGCCAAAGCTGGGAAAGAGGCCGGTATTCCGTTTAAAATCATTCCACACGTCTTGAGGGCATCTGCTGTCACTTATCTTAAACAGCAGGGGTTCCAAGACAGCGATATTATGCGTGTGACTGGACATGCTTCCTCGGAGATGGTTTATGCTTACGATAAATCCGCTCGATCAGATAATGCCAGCAAAAAAGTTAACTTAATACCATAGAGGTTCCGAATGAACGCTAAGAAGAACGAGATCTTTGATCCTAAGAGCTACGCTATGTTTTTAGAACACATTGGGAAAGTTATTAAGGAAGGGGAGAGTTATGGGATCAAACATTCTCACTTGCCCTGTCAGAACCTTAAAAGATTGGCTTAATTGTTCTAAAATTAGCGAAGGGCCATTATTTCGACCGATCAATCGGCATGGTCAAATCATGGATAAAGCCCTAACTTCCAAATCCGTCGCATTGATTATTAAGCGGAACAAACATTTAGAAAATCAGAAATATTCATTCTCAGGACATAGCTTACGGGCTGGATTTGCTACAACTGCTGCCATCTTTGGTGTTCCCGAGCATCTGATCATGAAGCAAACAGGCCATAAAAGTTCTGATACCATTAGAAGGTATATTCGATTGGGAAACATGTGGACGGAAAATGCCGCCATTAAAATTGGTTTATAAGTTTAATTTCCATCCTATAATACATCTTATAGCAGGTATACCTCTTAAAGGAGCGTCTCGATGAGAGTTGATCAATTTTAATGAAATTTTATCCTTTATTTTCTTAAGACAAAGTCCTCTTTTATTTTCGTCGCTAAGTTTCTCTTTTTATTGAAAGTTTTTCTAATTAATAATTGTTAGATTGAGTGAAGCTGCTGCAGTTTTAAAACGGGCTAAACCTGCATCGGTGAGTCTACCGCACCTGCTTAGATTTAGATATTGTAAAGTCTTTAAGGGGGTCAAATGGGCTAATCCTTCATCACGTTGAACTCTAAATAATTCTTCAAAATATTTAATTGTTGGCGATGCGCGAAATTTAAAAGTTCTTTTAACTCGACTAAACTCTCTTCATTGAAGTTAAAGGGTTCAAATCTCTGTGATTTGTATCCATCAATCAGCTGACCTTCTTTTTACCACTTCTGTTAGTTCATAATAATCGGCGAGTTGAATGGCAGAACTGATTTCTTCCAAGGAAACTTTAAAATTAGCATCCATGGCCCAATTAAGTAGATGTGTAAACTCCTTAATAAGTTAAAATAGGCAGTCAAATTTTAAGAGAAAGTTTTATTTTATCAATGAAGAGTGATTAAAAATAAGTAAGAATCAGTATAGTTCAAATATAAACTCCTTGGTTTTGTTCTGAAAATGCCTTAAGTCCATGAGATGATAGAATCAGGAAACAAACGGGTTATAAGATCTCTGATACGGTTAGAGGGCATATTTGGTTAGGAAATATGTGGACGGAAGATGACGTGACTAAAATTGATTTATAAAGCTTAATTTCCATCCTATAATACATCTTACAGCTGATATTTCGCTTAAAAAAAGCGTCTCGATGGGAATCGATAAACTTTAATGGAATTTTATCCTTGATTTTCTTAGGACAAAGCACTCTTTTATTTTCGGCGCTAGGTTTCTAGATTGAGTGAAGTTGCTACAGTTTTGAAACGCGTTAATCCCTCATCAGTGAGACGATAGCATAGGATTAGATTTAGATGCTGCAAAGCCGTTAAGGGTGTTAAATGGGCTAATCCATCATCCGTGAGATTCCTGCACCAGCTTAGATTTAGATGCTGCAAAGACGTCAGGGATTTCAAATGGGCTAATCCATCATCCGTGAGTTTCCAGCATTGGCTTAAATCTAGATTTTGCAAAGCTGTTAAAGGTGTCAAATGGGCTAATCCAGCATCAGTGAGGCCCTGGCATTTCTTAAAATGGAGTACTTTTAAATTTTTACAATCTTTTAATGCTAAAAGATGAGCATCTGTTAAATAAGCCTGATTTGAAAAATCAAGAGTTTTTATTTCATCTGAAAAATGATTTATGATTCTTTCAAACTCCGCCAATTGAGAGGTCTGGTTTAATAAGGCGCTCACAACGGTGAATTCTAAATAATTCTTCAAACTATTTAATTGACATCGACGCGCGAAACTTAAAAGTTCTTTTAATCCGACTAAACTTTCTTCAGTAGAGCTAAAGGGCTCAAAACTTTGTGATTTGTATTCATCAACTAACTGCTCTTCTAAATTTTTCACCACTTCTGTTAGCCCATAATAATCGGCGAGTTGAATGGTAGAAGTAATCTCTTCTAAGGCAACTTTAAAGCTAGCGTCCATCAGGCAATTGAGCAAAAGCGTAAAGCCTTTTTGTGTTAAATCGAGAGGATGTTGCAGGGTTTCTTGAAATTGCCCCGACCACAAATTTTTAAAATAGGGGGATTTTTCTCTTAACAAAGCTAACTGAAAATAAGAAATAGTCAGAGAAGTTCCCTCGTGAAAGCTTAGTTGAACTTCTTCAGATAAAGGTGAAAGAGAGGGAGCTGGAATCGTTGACGCACCACTTTCCTCTGTATTAGCCAAAGAATTGTCTAAGGCATTATTCTTATCCACAAGAGGGTCATTAATATTTTGAGGGGGAGAGTAAGAAGGATCCGTTGTATGGATAAGATGACTAGAATTAAACCCAAAATTAGAAATATTCAAAATGACCGTCCCAATGAGTGAAATAAATTTTCATTTATAGATGTTTTAACAATATGATGGATAGATAAAAATCATGGCAATAGTCATAAGATAAAATAGGTAAGCGCATTTAAAGAGAAAATCTCGTTTTATCAATGAAGAGTTATTAAAAAACAAATAAGGATTAAGAGGTGATAGGAACATGAAACAAACGGGTTATAAGATTTTTGATGCGAATAGAGGGCCTATTTGATTAAGAAATATGCGGAAGAAAATTGCCGCTAATAAAATTGGTCTGTAAGCTTAATTTTAGTCTTTAATGAGATTTAAAAGAGGCTAGATAGATGCCAAAATGGCCTTTATAATTTTATACTTTAGAGTTGAAGATATAATTAAAATTTAAGTTACAATGCGTACTAAAAATGCCCTATTGGCTTAATTGACATATCTTATACTAGATAAAAACTGAAAAGCTTTCGAGGAGCCTTAAAGGAAGATTATTAATGAATAATTAGCCCTGCACGTTTTCCTAATTTTTCAAGATTGCTTTCAAATTTGCTTAAAGTCCTATTTGATGAAATAGGTTGATCGGGTAAAGTAAGGCTTTGATTTCATAATTTCCTTGCCCATTTTTCAGTTTCAATACTTTAAAAATGCGTTGGGATGGCTACTTCTTGAGGACCAATAACTGGATAGATAATATAACGTTTCTCGTCGCATCCCTCATGAGAAAGATACAAAGGCCCTGTGACCACATAGACATTTTGATAGGTCTTTGTCAAATTTCGTACATATCTCTCCAATTTAGACCCATAACCTCTATTGAATGAAGGACTCTGGGGGCACATATTGGTCAAAAAAAAGTATCTTCCATTATTTCAAAAGTTGAACGGTGATTTGTTACTGGAGCCATGTGTCCGCGATCAAATCCACTCCCTTTATAATCTGCTAAAGTGGTTCTTAAATGTAGAGGAATTTTTTCATCTTCTTTGAAGGCTAGAAATCTCTCAACATTGCCTTGCAGACGTCCGGCAGTTAGGTGTTCATAAACCCATGCTGGATTACGATGGCGTGCATCATAGTATAAAGAATAGCTTGGCCGATGAATAACAAAAGAGGAATTAGGGTAGCTTGGAAGAAGATTATTTTGCTGATTATCTTGTATAACTAAAACAGATTGCTCTATCGGATCAAGGACTTGGTCAGTGTATATACGTAGCAGAGGAATTCGCTGGCTTGTGATCCCAATTGCTATCCCAAGTATAAAAGAACTTATCCAAAAAGGAAAAAAATTTAAAGTTTAATAAAAGAGTTTGTTTGTTTTTCACCATAGTATTTGACTCGGCGTTGATTGAGAGAGAATCAAACCAAGCAAAAGTATAAGTCTTATACTATTTTTCTTTCATTCTCTATACTTTTTAATCCCTCTGAACATCGCTTGAGAGTTTCTTTGCCGATTTTTGTATTGACTTCATCCATCAATTGCATGAGAACTTGTTGTTTAGGGTAATTTGGTTTTGTTTCTAAAAAAAGATCTAATTAGTTTCTTTGTTTGGATGCCATATCACTAAACATAAGTTCTCCTTTTTTTATAAATAAAACCCTTGCAGAGCTTTTTTAAATCATTTTTTAATGTTTCAACTTAGAATATCAAAACCTATATTGAAAAAAACAATTAATAATATCAATTGAATAATGAACTTCTTAATATGTCATACCTAATTTGATTAATGATCTGGACTCACTTTAAATAAGAAAATTAGCAGGAAGGACCTGCCCCTACAATCTTTAATTTTGGAGCAGGTCTAATAAATTGGTTATTTCCTTTTGAACTTAGCTACATGCGAGGTTGAATACAACTTGTTTTTCTGTGTATAATGAGCTAACTCGAACTCTTCAAAGGAATTGAGCTCTTCTCTTTTCGCTTTTTCTTGTGCTTCTTTTAACTCTTTCCAAAGTGAATATCCTAATATACCTAATACACCCACAAGCGCTACCCCCCCAAACCTATTGCGGCTACTTTTACAGGATCCATTTTAATTTTTTCCTTAGGTTCTTCAACTCTCGTTTGCGGTGCTGGACAAACTTGAAGGACATTTCTTTGACTAAGAGGACAATCTAAACAATTTCGATTTCTTTTTTGTAATTGTCCTTCTTCGTATAAATTATTAATCATTTGGTTAAAAATATCGTTAATTTGACGATCATTTGAATCCTGTAGCTTCATTTTCTCGAGGAGACGTAAATTAGCACTGGCGATAATATGAGGAGCTTTGTAATGAATAAGCTCATCTTGCACGTTTCTAACGTCTAAATAGTAATTGACAAGATTTTCATCTTCACTATCCCAACATTTAATCTCTTCTAATGATTGGCCATTAATTATGGGGGTGTGCATGACTGTGTAAGCAACTTGTCTAGCACACGTATTTGCAAACTCCCAACCTGATGAGTAATAATCCTTTTTTACCTCCTGAAATAAGTAGTTGGCCCAATTTAGTTTTACTGAATCAGAGATATTTAGGAAAGAGACTGCATGAGCAACTAACAATCCTCTTAAAACATCAGCGGGATGAGTGTCCTCAGATTCTATTTTGTTAGATAATTGGCCTTTTCGATGAGCTCTCAAAAAAGCGATTAAACTAACTGCAGCAGCTGGACCCATATAAAGAACAGCCATTACATCAGCGCCGATCTCGCTAAGCCTGCTGCTTCAGTAGTCAGCCCAACGATCTCTTATTTCTGGTGAGTGAGCCTCTAAAGCAAATTTAAGGCTTTCATTAATGGCATTTGATAAAATTTCTTTAGCATCTGGATTTGTTTCCAATATAGTGTGGGCAATTTCATGGGCTAATACAGGCCAACTTAGTATTCCCTTTAAAGAGTAATGTAAAGGAAAAGAAACGATAGGCACAGAATGATTAATCCCTCCTACAGCAGAAATGCGATCCTCTTTTTTAACGCAATGTTGTGAAAGTGCCCAAGGACCCATCTTATCGTCTCCCCACTTAGCAATGGGCGGTAAACAATGACTAGTCGTACAAAATTCAGATGATTTGACAAAGGTATTCCACATGTCGCATACCATTTGTTGTAGAGCACAGGTTTTCTTCCACTCGAAGCTACTACTGTGTTGTAGTATTATTTGAGCAATATTATGAGCATTTTCATATATTCTCTTCCTATTTCGCGCATTTTCATCGTGCCTTCCTATTTTATTTAAGTGCTTAACAAAGCTAGAAGGATTATTTATCCATGTAAACTCCCGGGCTTCAAAATTGTTTAAGTAATTAATAGCAGGCTTCCAGAAATCACCGTTGTAAGAACCTTCTAAATTGCAATGCCTTTCTTGAATGGCGTGAAAAAAAGAACTTTTGCCATCTATCTTAGGCAAGGCAACACGTATTTTTGCTGCTTGTGACATCTCTTCGACGAGTATTTCCATATTTGAGGATAGGATGTCCCATGGCACTTGTTGTCTGTTTTGGGAAACTTCAGGAGTAGAATTCATATAACTTTCCTTATACTAATTATATTTGGGAAAATAACTGTGGGATAAATGTTTCAACTTAACTCGAAAATGAAAATACTTTATTAAGTAAAAACGTTTTCTCGTTTTTAAAAGTCATAACTTAGCATTTTTCAATTTGATTGATATATATTATCGGATAGAATATATAAAATAAAAAAATGACAACATCATATTTTTGTGGTTTTAGTTAAAAATTTAATTAGATTTAAAATCTAAGTTTATTTTTTATTTATTAAAATATTAAATGAACTGTTCATTGTTGTTATGAATAAGAAAAGTTACGTTCACCATAAATTTGATGAACGCAATTAGAAATTAGAAATAGCGTGTTAAAGACAAACTAACTCTTTGTACTACTGGATGTTTTTCCTGCTGTAATAAACGGTATTCAATACCGAGCTCAGTATTTTGGAAAAGAGGGTATTTCATTCCAGCCATTGCTTGCCATGCCAGCCCTTTACTTTTAAATAATACTCGGTAGAATGGGAAAAAAAATTTTGAATTTCGCCATTGAGTACGGCCATTAGCTTGAAAATAGCCTAAGCCTCCTCCTAACAGGTGGGGATTATGCCGATATAAGTAGCAGTTTTACAGCAAGGCTATTTACAGCAAAAATTTTGCTTTTCCTGTCTTGCATCACCCTTCTTCTTTACCAAATTTGATCCGCAGTTTGTAGATTTCATTGCTCTTCTCTGCTTGTATTAGAACAATTACTCTATCCAATTAGATCAGTTTATTAGAACAGCCTTACCTATTTAGCACTACCATTTCTTGTTTACTATCAATTGTTTTGAAAATTAAACGAAAAAGAACAATTTTCTTAAAAGTTTAATTCACCAGTTTATAAAAGTCTTTTAATAGTGCTTTGGAAGCAAAAATTTATAGATTACTGGAAACAGAAGTAAATGATAAAACTTACGAACAGAATTGAAATCACCTATTTGGCTAGCTATTGATTAAATGCTTTGGATGACGACTATCCATTCTTTTATTTTTTTAAAAGAGTTTGATTGCGAACCTAAGTGTTTAATATTAGAGCGGATTCAAAGGGCTGTATTTGATATGAAAAACCTCAAAAGCATTCTGAAAAACGCACTTCAAAGTTTTAAACTTGGCAAAATGATTAAATAAACACAGTGCTTCTATTCTTTGTCCTGCTATTTAACCATTATTTAAATGGACATAAGCTATTACTTGTACCTACAAGTTAACCAAAATTTTATGAATCATGGGTAAGTATTCACTCCATTAAGTCAATGAAAATATTTTTCTAGGCTTGTTTTTAATTTTTCCCATTGCGAATTTATCTTTAAGCATAGTTAAGTTTTTAAAGAACTTTAAATTTAGTTTAGTGTATATCAAGCTATTCATTTCAAAGGAGGTTGACAATTCGTGCAACTTCTTCTATATTCAAAAATAATTTGAATAACCCTCAATAAAAATATTCGAAATCTACTATTGATTTTTCTTTAGAGTGGGTGACAAGTACTCTACAATACTATGCAAATTTCGCATGAGAAACGATAGACCTATAATATATAAAACCCCTTTCTAAAAATTGCGCAAAAATAATTTGGTTTGTGATTTAAACTTTGAAAGTTTTTTTTCGAATTTATTTGCTGATCTTATGATGATTTAAAAATTATTTTTTATCAGATCAGCAAAAAAATTGTGTGAAAAAATGTAAATTAAATCACTGATCAGTCGAAAAAAACGTAAGGCCAAAAGAGATTACTTTTGGACTATTGATGATAGGTGATTATATGATGTCTTCTCCTTTGTCTTCTTTGAATTTGAATAAATTAACAGCTTATCCTCAAGGTTCGATGGGGGAGTTGTGGCAAATTTCTTTTCCTTTAATGCTTTCTCTGATGTCTGTCAGTTTAATGCTTTTTCTAGACCGCTTATTTTTAGCTAACTATTCTCTTGAGGCTCTAAATGCTTCTGCTAATGCAGGAATTCTAGTTCAGTTTTTGCAGTTTTGGTGTATTTCAACTGTTAGTGTCGCTGAAATTTTTGTAGGGCGTTATAATGGATCAAAAAAATTTGAAAAGTTAGGTCAACCTGTTTGGCAAATGATTTGGCTTTCTTTAGCCTCTTTTTTTTGGTTTATTCCTCTTGCTTTATGGGCTGGCCCTTATTTTTTTGATGGTCATCCTTCTGCTTTGCTAGAAATAGAGTATTTCAAATATTTGTTGTGTTTTGGTCCTCTGGCAGCTCTTTCAGGAGCGATTTCTGCTTTTTACATTGGACAAGGACAGGTAAAGTGTGTGACTTGCGTAATGGCTGTTTCGAATCTGGTGAATATCGGCTTAGATTATTTGTTAATTTTCGGGTGGGAGCCTTGGATTCCTGCTTTAGGTATTAAAGGAGCTGCTATCGCAACTGGAATAGCTCTGACAGTTCAAGTTGTAATTTTCGGGTGGGATTTTTTCAAAGCAAGTAATCGAAAAGAAAAAGGGACTAACAAATGGCGAATTAATAAACGTCTTTTTCGGAAAAGCCTTAGTATTGGCATCCCCAATGCTTTTGCTCACACACTCGAATTGATGGCTTGGGTTTTGATTTTTCATTTGATGACAAAACTAGGAACAGATTACATCACAGTTGTGACAGTCGCGCAAAGTATTTTCTTTCTTTTTACTTTTATGACGGAAGGCGTTTCTAAAGGAGCAACAGCGATTGCTGCAAATTTTTTTGGAGCAGAGCAGCATGAACTTGTGTGGAAATTACTAAAATCAGGTTTAAAGCTTTACTTATTCGTTTTTTTACTTTTAGGCGTCATTTTAGTTTGGTATCCAGATCCCTTAATCCATTTATTTTTAGTACAAAAAGAAGCTCTAAGTCCTGCCGTACTTTCTACTTTACATGCAGCATGTTTTTGGGTTTGGTTATTTTTTCTATTTGATGGAATTAATTGGTTGTTAGTCGGGCTATTAACGGCTGCAGGGGATACGCGTTTTATTATGAAAGTGGGAGGTACAGGTCCTTGGATTGTGGCTTTGTTACCCATTTACTTCTTCGTATTTAAGTGGGGGGCGCCGGCAAATATAGCTTGGATGTTAATTGCTCTGTATGGAGTTGTCTCTAGCCTCATTTACTTATGGCGTTTCAAAACCGAAAAATGGAAATATACTTTTGTGACTTAAGTCGATGCTGAATGACGACACTGGAAGCTGCCATTCAGAATTGATTTATCTTCTTGGTTATAAAGAATTTTCTCGACAGCAAAATGCTTTTAAATTTGTCAGCAAGTAGGCAAGTAAGGCTGTGGTTAAAACAAGCATGAGCCCAGCTGGCATGAATTTGTAAGACAGAGAAAATCGATATCCAAAGAAGGCCAAAAGAAGTCCGGCTATTAAAAGAGTTCCATAGTAGCCCCAACTTTGTCCTTTATGGACCAAATAACCACATCCTAATAAAATAGCTGCGGTAATACTAGAAGCAATTAAAGAGGCTAGGCTGTTAGCCACGGCATGGCCGACAATTCCTCCAATCAATACAATAATGGCGTAAATCCAGATAAATTTAGGTAATCCTTGCATAGCAAACTCCTTATGCGGAAATTTTTTTCGTGTTGAAAAATTATTTTAAAACCAAACCAAAGAAATATTCAAGGTATAAACTCATTTCGGGTCTAAAGAATAAATGACAATAGATAAAATAGCTGGACAATAGAAAAATGAATTTGTTAAAAAGGAATCTTTTTAAGGAATTTTTATGTCAATAGAAGAATTTTATGTTCCACCCAGTGGCCCTCCTCAAGGGATTACCCCGGATTCACGCATTTATTCGTTAATGGGGGAGGACAATATCTATAAAATGTTAGAAGATTTTTATTTAGAATTAGAAAAATCTTCTATTCGCCATCTTTTTCCTGCAGATATGAAAGCTGCTTCTAAAAAATCGGCCGCTTTTTTTGTTTTTATTTGTGGAGGGCCTCCCTTATATCAACAACAATTTGGCTCTCCTCGCATGCGGCAACGACATTTACCCTTTGCCATTGATGAAGAAGCCAGACAAGTTTGGTTGCATTCTTTTAAGCATATTCTTCAAGATGCAGAGCAAAAATACTGTTTTCCAATGGAATATATGAGTAGTTTTTATCGCTTTTTGGATCAATTTTCTACTTGGATGATTAATACTCAATCTGAAAAATAAATTTGTACTCCAGTAGACTCAAATTTTTTTCTTCGAGAAGGGACTTTTTTTATTAAAAAAATAATTTGAATGCATTGACTTGTAGTTTTCATCATGATATGGATAGATTATAACCTTCAATTTGAGTTTTTTTCGAGATTTAACTCTTTGTTTGATTCGTAAAATAAAAATTTAAGCATAGGTTAACGCTCATTTTCGAATCCGACAAATTTTTTACGTTAAAATAAGTTTTTTAAGTTCCTGCAATTGCTTAAGATACCGTGAAACTAGACTCTTTTTTGGAGAAAACTAGTGTTAATATCAAATACCTATCTAGCCTGAGGAAGAGTCTTTTCAAAGGTTTGATAGTCTTAAAAGGGAGAAAACCATGTCTTGTCAAGATCAATCTTGTGGAACTCATCATCATCATTATCATTCTGACCATAGCTCGCATGGATGCTGTGAAAGCAGCTCCTGTGGAAGCCACTCTTATTGTGGAAATAGCTGTTCTTGTTCATGTGGTTGCCAAAGTTCTTGCTGTGGAGAACAAGATCATGCTCAAAAATTCTTAGCTTTGGCAGACGCAGCATGGATGGAAGTTTTAAAAGAACGTATAAAAGAACATATCCGTGCAAACGATTCATGCATTGAAAAATTAGCACAAGCCATTTGCGAAGCTAATCAAGAAAAATGGGAAGCCAAAATGGCAAAAAAGAAAGTAAAAGCTGGCTTTGAAGAAAAACTTAAAAATATTCTTTGCTGCGATAGTCATTGTGATAGCCATTGTGAAACAAAGAATACAGGCAATGGAAATAAGGGTAACGGAAAATAATTTTTTAAGTGCTAATCTTAAAAATATTCAGGATTAGCACCTATCTTTTGAGGCTTGATGCTATTCTTTAAAAAAATTTAAGGGAGATAAGATGAATAAGGACAGTTTGATAAAATTAGTAGGAAAAATTGGATTAGGAGTGATTTTAGTTCAAGGGTCTGCTTATGCTCAACCTTCTGTCACTTCGACATCACCATCGGCAGTATCCACACCTGTGCCAAATAGTAAAACACCTACACAAATAGTAAATCCAGTTCACGTATCTAATAATCAAGCTCAATCAGCACAAGTCGATCAAAAGGCTTGGGCAGCTTGGATGATTGAAGCAGCTCAAGTCGCTAAAGATTATGTCGAGACTCTGGATAAAGGGCAATATGCCCAAAGTTGGGAAAAAGGAGATACTCTTTTTCAACAAACAATTACTCAAAAAGAGTGGGAAACCACGCTAGATTTAGCAAGAAAGCGTTTAGGAGAAGTTCAATCTCGTACGCTGAAAGATGAAAAGCCAGCAATTGATCCTCATGGTCTTCCTAAAGGGTCTTATATGGTTATTGAATACAACACTTCATTTGACAAGGCTCCTAATTCAGGAGAGTTACTGACTCTTAGAAGAGGCACCGATGGTCAATGGAAAGTGTTGACCTATCAAGTCAACTAAAAGCTAAGTCTGCCACCCCACTTGTCTTGATGACAAGTGGGGTTATCATTAAAAAAATCATTAGGGCTTGTTTTAATTAGATTTTCCTATCAGAATTAAAAATAAAACATTTATTTCCTAATCACTAGAATCCTAATAGTGATTTGAAGGTTAAGCCCAATGACGTTGATTTTTTTAGAAAATATTTCTTCTGCTGAAAAACAATTTTATCATTTACCTTTTTACCAGCAGACGATTTCGGCAGGTTTTCCATCTCCAGCTGAAAATGAGATGGCAGATCGCATTGATTTGAATGCCTTGTTAATTAAGCACCCTTCCGCAACTTTTTTCCTTAAGGTGTCTGGTTCTTCGATGATTAATGCAGGGATTCATCATCAAGATATTTTAGTTGTCGACCGAAGTTTGCCTGCAGTGGATGGCAAAGTGGTTATTGCGTCTGTTGATGGAGAATTAACGGTAAAAAGATTAAAAATAGCATTTAAAAAAGTGCAATTGGTAGCTGAAAATGATCAATATCCTTCTATCGAAATTTCCGAAGAGATGAATCTGCATATTTGGGGAGTTGTGACTCATGTCATTCACGCTGTCTAATCCTGATTGCGTGGAATCATTATCAAGGGATCAATTCATTTTAGTAGATTGCAATAATTTTTATGTATCCTGTGAAAGATTATTCAATCCTAGCCTTGAAAAGAGACCAGTTATTGTTTTATCCAATAATGATGGATGCGTAATTTCCCGTTCTCAAGAAGCCAAGCTTTTGGGTGTTAAAATGGGAGAACCTTACTTTCAAATTAAAGCGCTTTGTGAATCTAGAAATATTCAAGTGTTTTCTTCAAATTACGCGCTCTACGGAGATATTTCAGAGCGTATCATGAACCTCTTGTTCGAACATGCCCCCGACCTAGACATTTATTCAATTGATGAAGCTTTTTTAAAATATTCTTCTAGTATTGCCCCTTCTGATTTAGTTTCTCTTTGTCACGAATTACAAAAAAAGGTTAAAAAATGGGTGGGAATGCCTATTTCTTTAGGCCTTGCTACCACAAAGACACTTGCAAAAATGGCCAATGATCTCGCCAAAAAAATTCAAAATTCCTATGTGTTTGATTTAAATTCATCGGTTCGTCAAAAGGTCTTACAAAATTATTTGATTGGGGATGTTTGGGGGATTGGACGAAATTTAAAAGAAAAGTTAAATGGAATGAATATTCACACGGCCTGGGAATATGCACAAATGGATCCTTCCATTATTCGCAAACGACTGGGTGTGATTGGAGAGCGAATACTATGGGAATTAAGAGGAGTTAGCTGCTTAGAATCAGATGAAAAAGTCTCTAAAAAAAGTTTGCTTTATTCTAGGTCTTTCGGACATGTTCTTTCAGAGATAACCCCTTTGTCCGAGGCTTTATCTACCTATGTTTACACAGTGGCTGAAAAGTTAAGAGCACAGGGAAGCCTAGCAAAAGCGTTGTATATATTTTTAGAATATCAAATTCAGCCCGGAAAGAAGATGCGTTGTTATGATAGTATTACTGAAATATTTCCAGCTCCAACTAAAGACACAGGAGAAATGATTAAGGCCGCGAAACGAGGGTTAAATAAAATTTTCCGTCGTGAAGAAAGATATAAGAAATGTGGGGTCATTTTATTAGATCTTTTACCTGAATCATCTTCGAATTCTGATTTGTTTTTAAATCCTGCAGATCCCAAGCGAACACAATTAATGAATACCATGGATGCATTAAATGCTCGTTTTGGTAAAAAAAAATTATTCTTTGGAGCAATGGGAACAGACGTAAGCTGGAAGCCTCGAAAAGACTGCAGCTCAAAGCACAATCCTTCTAATTGGCAGCAGCTACCCATTGTTTTAGCTAAGTAATATTTGAGGCCTTTTTTTCTAGATTGCAGTTAACAATAAGTACTGTTAAACTTTGACCTCCTTATGATTTTATGAAGAGAGGTTTATGTTAGAACAAACGCGCCAAGTATTTATGATTCAAATCGCTCAAGAACTTTCCCTTTCTGTCCATTCTGTCAAAGCTGTAGTTGATTTATTGGAAGCGGGAAATACGATTCCTTTTATCGCCCGTTATCGAAAAGAAGCGACCAGCAACCTAGATGAAGTTCAAATTAAAAACATTCAAGAACGACACGATTATTTAAAAGAATTAGAAGAAAGACGGCAAACAATTCTTACTTCAATTGAATCGCAAGGAAAACTGACAGATGCCCTACGAGAACAAATTTTAGCTTGTAATGTCAAAACAATTTTAGAAGATCTTTACTTACCCTATAAACCTAAACGACGCACGAGAGCGATGATTGCTCGAGAGAAAGGACTAGAGCCTTTAGCTCTTTTAATTTTAAGCCAACCTCTTCAAGGGAATCCGCAAGAAGCAGCCAGTTCATTTATTAATGAAGAAAAAGGAGTTTTGGATGTCAACCAAGCGATTTCCGGAGCTCTTGATATTGTAGCTGAAATGATTGCTGAAGAGGCCGCTGTTCGTTCGTATGTTCGAGAAATATTTGCAACAGAAGGTGTTGTTGTTTCAAAAGTGCGTTCTAGTGTCAAAGGACCGACAAAGTTTGAGCAATATTATGATTTTAAAGAAAAAGTTAAAACCATTCCTTCTCATCGCTATTTAGCTATTCGACGCGGCGAAAAAGAAGATATCCTCGATTTTTCAATTGAAATAGAGGAATTTTCTGTCATTTCACAAATCGCAAAATTAGTAAATCTTAAACCAGCTTCTCCCTTTAGTTCTCATTTATCACAAGCTGTTGAAGATTCTTTTAAAAGGCTTCTTTATCCTTCTGTAGAAACAGATGTTCGTTTAGATTTGAAATTAGCCTCGGATCGAGCGGCTGTAGATATTTTTGCCAATAACTTACGTCATCTTTTATTAGCTTCTCCTCTAGGTGGAAAGTCTGTTATTGGAATCGATCCCGGCATTCGAACAGGCTGTAAATGTGTGGCTGTCGATGAGACAGGTAAATATTTAAATACGATCACCATTTATCCTTCTCAAGGAGCAAGTGCGCATCAACAAGCAGAAAAAGACTTAGCGACTTTTATTCACTTCTACAAACCTTACGCGATTGCGATTGGTAATGGAACGGCTGGTCGAGAAACAGAAAGTTTTGTCAAACAACTGATCAAAAAAGATGCTTTAACGGGCACCCTGGTTGTCACTGTTAATGAATCGGGAGCAAGTGTTTACAGTGCCTCTGATGTCGCAAGAGAAGAATTTCCCGATTTAGACTTGACAATAAGAGGGGCCATTTCAATCGCTCGCCGATTACAAGACCCTCTTGCTGAACTTGTCAAAATTGATCCAAAATCAATTGGAGTTGGACAATATCAACACGATGTTCATCAATCTCTTTTACAAGATCAACTTGTTCATGTAGTGGAAAGTTGTGTAAATCATGTAGGAGTCGATTTAAATACAGCGAGCGCCCCTTTACTATCTTATGTTTCTGGAATCGGTCAGTCGCTTGCTCAAAAAATGGTTAAATATCGAGAATCCCATGGCGCTTTTAAAAGCCGTCAGCAGCTTAAGGAAGTTCCTGGATTTGGAGCTAAAACCTTTGAACAAGCAGCGGGATTTTTGCGCATCAGAAATGGAGAATATCCTTTAGATTCTTCAGCAGTTCATCCGGAGCGTTATGAATTAGTAGAACAAATTGCTAAAGATTTAAACCTCTCCTTGAGAGATTTAATTGATCATCCCGAGTTTGTCGCTCAAATTGATTTAAAAAAGTATATGAGTGCCTCTGTAGGAGAATTGACCTTGAAAGATATCCTGCAAGAATTAAAAAAGCCAGGCCGAGATCCGCGAGCAACTTTTGAACCTCCCAGCTTTCGCGAGGATATTTTATCTATTCAAGATCTTAAACCAGGGCTCCATTTAGAAGGAATAGTGACTAACGTAACAGCTTTTGGGGCTTTTATCGATATAGGTGTGCATCAAGATGGGTTAATTCATTTATCAGAGCTTTCCGATCACTATGTCAGCCATCCCAATGATGTGGTGAAAGCTGGAGATAAGCTAAAAGTAGAAGTTTTAACAATTGATGTTGAACGTAAGCGCATTTCTTTAACGGCGAGAGTAGGTCAAAATCGCTCTACTAAAGAGCCAATACAAATTGCTAAAGAGTCTTCAAAGCTAAAAAGGCAAACCAGATCCCAAAGTAATTTTATTTCTAATCCGTTTGCTTCCCTTTAAAAAATCCCCTGTTGCATGTTTGGAAAAAAGCTGTTAAAAGAGGTTTTTGAAGATTAAAAAATAGGAGAAATTGCGATGGATAACCAACCAAAAATATTAGCTTTTGCAGGTAGCTTAAGAAAAGACTCTTATAATAAAAAACTTGTTAAAAACGCGATGAAAGGAGCTGAACAAGCTGGAGCAAAAGTTACTTATATTGATTTAAATGATTATCCACTCCCCATTTATGACGGGGATATCGAAGCGAATGAAGGGCTTCCTGAAAATGCTTTAAAACTTAAAAAGCTACTGTGGGAGCACGATGGATTTATCATTGCCTCTCCAGAATATAATAGTTCTATCTCTGGCGTATTAAAAAATATGATTGATTGGACCACGCGTCAGGCTACTCCTGAAGAAGTCTATTTAAGTTGTTTTATCGATAAAGTTGCTTTAATTATCAGTGCCTCTCCAGGAAATTTAGGGGGATTAAGAGGACTTGTTCATTTAAGATCTATTTTAGAAAATATTCAAACTTGGGTCATGCCGAGCCAAAAAGCCATTTCCGACGCTGCTAACGCTTTTGATGAGCAAGGAAATTTAAAAAAAGAACAAGATCGCAAAGCCACTGAAGAACTCGCGAAACAATTAGTTGAAAAAACAAAGAAACTTCAAATTGCCAGGGTTGCTTAAAAAGTCTTTAAATCATTTGCAGGCTTTTGGATGAAAGTTTAAATGCTTGCAATATTCACTTGATCAGATCGTTAAATGGAAATACTCGCAGTCGTTTTAGCAACCACAAAAATTTCACTTCCCCTTATTCAGCTAACAAACGCCAGTTTAACGTAAGAAACCCTCAAAAATATTCTAAGAGCTTAGCAGCTTCGATTTCTGTCTTTGAAAAGAATAGCCGAGGCTTGGATGGATTCAAGCAATAATTGGCAAGTCCTGCCATCAGATTGCTAAGAAAGTTCTATCGATTTCGGTGACGATGATGTTCTATCTGACAGCTACTTTTCAACAGATTATTCATACTTTCAATCATAGCCCTCTTTTTTAGCATGAGTTTATCCACTACGTGATCCATTGATTTTTCATCTTCTTCTTTACTTTTGTGAAAAGATGAATTCCCTTTTGCATTAAAGTATGAGTCAGTTTTTCTGAAATAGTTCCTCTATCTGCGAATGCTTTTCCCTTCATCCCTTCTATCATTTCTGGAACGGATTTACGATCATCAATATTGCCAGTTGTCAACTTAAATGCTACAATTTCTGCATGATGATTAATCACAAGATGGAGCTTAAACCCAAAGAACCAACCGATGGTTGTTTTTCCCCACTTAGCTTGGCTCTTTAAAGACACGATGGGAAGAGGCACGTTTGACGCAGGCAAACCGTTAAGACTGTAGAGTCTATCAATAAAATCCCTTCACAGATTCCTTGATGTTCTTGGATCAAGCAAAAAATCGGAAAAAATGCTTCAAAGGTGAGTTGAAAAAAATCTTGAGTACCCAATAAGATGAAAGAATAGATATTTTAAAGTTGTTTTTACATGGTTTAAGTAGAAGTATTTAAATGTTCTATCATTGGAACGATGAAAGAGAAGCAAAATCGTTAGCACTTCACTTAAAGGTCTTCTAAAAGTTCTTTTGCGGATTTTTCTCTTCGTCTACTCGATTGGTTGTTGAAAACACATTTGGTGAAATCTATTAGAAAAATCATCCACAAGACAAAACAGTTTGATCATCTCTATCTCATTCATTTTGGTCTCTTTCCTTGGTTTTTGTTCTGCAAAACAAAATCTTCTACCAGAAAAGAGGCCTTTTTTCAATAAAGATCGCTCAGAATATAGCCCGAAGATAGCTTACGTTAAACTGGCGTTAATTTAGGTAGATGACAGAAAGATAAAGCGGTAGATCGATTGCTGCAAGCCCCACTAGATACAGCAGAGCTGGCAGATTAAGTTAAATTGGCAATGCTTGGCTGTTAATGTTTTTTTAATTGACAAAGGCGGAGAACGAAAGTTTGGCGATGGATTTAAAGGCAAAGGAACAATAACATATCTTTTTAGTCGATGAGAGCGAATTAACTCTCACTTTCGAAAAAGCATAGCTGCTAATGAAGTTAAGTGAAAATGGTGGAGCTTTGCATCGACTAAAGTAAAATTTTTATCTTTTAGCTTGAAAGAATTTTGAATTGATCCCTTAGTGAGCTAGATTTAAAGCTTCAATACTTGAACCAAACTCTAGCAACCTAACTTTCTTTCCTCAGTCAGTTAAATTTCTATAATAAATTTTTCAAATTTTAAATTGATTGAGGTGTTTCTTTTTGATAGTATCTTTTCGACGTGAATTTTTGTTAAATCAAAGGATAGCCAAGTCATGCAAAGCACCCATCCTATCTCGGCCCAACCTTTTAGTGAGCAGCCATCAAAATTAGAAGATTTAAAAAGCCTCGATGCAATTTTGGCTACTATTAAGAAGGAAAAATACTCTCGAGCTGTCGAGCAGTTTAATTTTTTTATGGCCTTTTTGACGCCCTATGCGGAAAAAGAGATACTCAAAAAGATTTTTGACTGCCTCTTGTTGCTTATTCCCGTCGTAGAGTCTCCTAAAGAGATAGAAGAGGGTGTACGTTTACTGCTCAATTTAGCATCAGACTCCTGTTTTGCAGAAGAACAAAAGCAGTTAGCTACCGAACTCGCCAAATGGCATTACAAGCAAGGAAAACAAGAACAGCTAAATAAGAAACAAGTTAAAGATCCCATCAATGCTCTTCATTACGCAGTAAAGGCTCAGAGCATCTCGATGGCTTCTTCAGAATCCCAACGCCAAGCTTCTCGCTACTTTAAAGTCGCTTCAACGTCCCTTAGCGTTTTTAAGCAGCGTTTGAAAAAAGCAAGAGCCGAAGATAAGAGTCAGGAAGTCGTGCAACTCATCACAAATCTTGAAACGCGTTTTAAAGCAATCTGCTGCAAGGGTGAACAGCATGCTTTGATTAAATTATTCTATAAACAAGTACGCAAACTTATAGCGGCTCTATTTAGCAAGCGAGGAGGACAAAAACCGATAGAGGCAAGTGGGCTGCATCATCTAAAACCAACGATGGACCGTTATTTAAACAGTAAAACTTTTCCCACGACTTGTTTTATCACAACTACCTACCGAAAAAATTTAGATACTTATCGCGCAAGCTTTTACGAGCTCTATCAGACAATCGACTTGCAAAATTTTATCATTGAAGAGGTGCGTGCTTTTCAAAAAAAAGTTTCTGCGAACTTGATCAATTTTCTGCAAGCTTTAGTCGAAGATGCCATTGCCATTTTAGGAGATCCTCCGTGTTCGTACGATTTGCGAGCAATGGGATCTCTAGCCAAAGAAGAAATCTGTCCTTACTCAGACTTGGAATGGTGCATTCTCATGGAAGCAATTGAGCATCGCCCGTACTTTGTAAAATTAGCTCGCCTATTAGAACTACAAATAATAGCCTTGGGAGAAGATCCCGCACAAGGCTTGCCCGTCTTTACTTGTATCGGGACTAAACACCGCTCCGGCTTTCATGTCGATTCTGGCGGCAATCCAGCGGTTGTCCCTGATCTTATCCACACGCCCGATGGATTGGCTCAGATGCAAAAAATAGAGGAGTATCCTTCTAATTCGCATAATAATACGCTGCGTAAAACTATCTCCTTTCATCAAACGAACTCGTCGCTCTTTGACCTCTACCAAGCGCAAATGCGTACCTATCTCGATGAAAATTCTCTACAAACAAAAGAAATCAGGCGCAAGTGTCAGGCGCTACAGCTGTTAACAGATCGCCTGCAGACCTATGAACAGATTTGGTGCCATCCCTTTAAAGAGAAGATTATCGATCTAAAAAAGCACTACTCGGAGCTGCTCCATCACCTTTTAAATGATTTGTCCCTTTATTTCGGCATAGAAGAAGCCAATACACTCGATCTCATTGACGCGCTCGTGAAAAAGGAAATTTTCACAGCCGAAAGTGGTTTCTTATTGCAAGAGGCGGTGGCGGCCATTTACCTAAAAAGAGTGGGCCTCCATTTTACCTGTGGGGAACAAAAAGAAGAGGTTAACCTAGAAGAATTTTGTGATGAAAAAGAAATCCTGGCCAAGATTTACTGGCTTGTCCTGCGCCCTCTTTACCGTAACTTGAAGTTTTGCCTCTCTAACCTAGATTCTCATCAATTAAAACCTTGCATTTCTAAGCTAGACTCTCATTTTCAAAAAATTGATCTCCTTCGAGGGGCTTATTACGAAGAGGAGCTGCGCCCCGATAACATAGAAAATCTCAAGCCCTGGACCGCTCATTTCGTACATCATCTCGTTTCCAGACAACAAGCTGATGCGCTTGATCCGGATCAAGCTTGGCATTGGCATGAAGCTTACTACCAAAGACTCTCCCAGATGACTTTCACGGAACCTCTAAGAGAGACCTATCTTAAAGTCTTAGATAGCTATCCCGAGGAGGAAAATTTGGCTGCGTTAAGCGCTCATCTGGCTTCTATTCCCAACCCAAGCGGAGTTAGACAAAGCCGACGCTTAGAAGAAGAGCAGTTTCAACAAGCAATTCTTGCCATGACAACCGACCATCCAGATCCAGACGATCCCTTCCAAGTCAAAATCCGCTGCCCGGCAGTGCCCGATGCTCGGTATCTCAACCAGGACGTGTGTGAACAAATTTTAGAAGAAACGGGCAATCTCAAACGGCAATATAAAAGCGCTCATCCCGTTGCGAGTGCAACCCATAACGGATATCAGCTGCATTTTAAACAAAAGCCGACCCATCCTTTGCTGGAATATGCCATCCATGCGCTGACGGCACGCATTGCGGGTCAGTTGAGCTCTCCAACGCAGCTAGCACGTTTTGAGGTCGACATCAAAGGAAAAAAACGAGTCTATCCCGTTTTAATTTCCAAAACAATACAAGGGCAGACGTTAGAAAATGCCAAACAGCTAGACGTCAAGCAATTGACCTGGGCTTGCCTGTGTGCTTTATTGACTCGCCCAGGCGATGGGCGCTTCTCCAACTATGTTGTCGAAGAAAAGACGCACCGCATTTTCTGCGTCGATAACGATATTTCTTTTGTCGAACCGGTCATCCATTATTTCTTCGGGCATAAGGTTCATTTTTCTTCGGCTCTTTTTTGTTTAGATGCTAAGTACTATTTAGACTCTGAAGTGTTGCAGGCTTTTCTCCGTTTAGAGCCTAACCTCATTCTCAGTAGTTGGCTTGAAGACTTAATTCAAAAAGATGCGGCTTATCGCGAACTTCAACTTTTTAATTCTAAAGAGGAAGAACAGTTATATGAAGAAAACCCAGAAGATCGCTTTAAAGGAACGCTTCTTTTACGCAGCGGCACGGTGATGAATGTACTCGTGCAATTTTACCATCTACAAGACTGCTTACGTCAAGCTTTAAAAGATAAAAAAAGACTTGCTCCTATCGATCTTTTACCCTATCTCGTTAATTTACGGGGGAGTCACAAGCAAACCTTAGACCGTTGGGTGTACTCTAAATATCAGCAAGCCGTTACTAGCAGTTTAGATCCCAAACAAAGATTACAACAAGCGATCGATCGTCAGGTAGACATTTCTCTCACTTCCGCCCAAGCCGATGCAGCTAGCTTTGGCAAGCTCCCAACGTTTGAAGAAATTCAACAGCGCGAAGAATACTCCCCCGAAAAAGCCCAAAGCGAGCTTTTTGCGTTTACCTTAAACCGATGCGCTTCCCATGTTTTGTTTGGCGAAAACCAAGAAGGAGAGTGGATTGAAGCAGATTTTAGGCACATGATCAAAGGGGAAAGATCCGATCGAGAGCGGCAACGCCTCGTGTTACATGCTTTAATCTTTTTAATGAAAAATAAAGGTCTTCGACCCAAAAAAGTGACTTTGATGAACTGCGCTGTTTTAGATCACACCACCTTAAAACCTTTTTTGCATGTTGAACTTACCTATTTAAATGTAAGCGGTTGTCCATTTATTAAAGAAGAGGCCATTCTGGAAATCGAAAAGTGCTCTCCTAATCTCAAAACGCTTTATTTAAACCGATGCGCTCAGCTGCGCGCGTTTGAAAAATCACGCTTTCCTCTCACACCAACCTATTTGCAGTTTGCCAAATTAGAAGAATTGCAACTTAAGAGGTGTGTGGCACTTGCCTCGATTCAGCTAGATGCTCCTCTTTTGCATACCCTAAAAGCCGATAAAAATCCCCA
>NZ_BASL01000791.1:0-2936 GCF_000648255.1 Candidatus Protochlamydia sp. R18
AATTAGATAAGTTTATTGAAATAGCCTTATCTATTTTGCAATAACAAATTTAAATACAGATTCCTTTTGATTAAAATTGCGATGATATTTATTCGTATAGTATTTTATTAATAAATAATGTATCATTTAAAAATGATTCAACTAATTTGGGTGGGAATTTTGAATATTCAGAACATAAGATCTAATTCTAGTCATTTCATTGTCAATACAGACACTCATTCTTACATTCGATCAAACGATCGTTTAAAATTTTCTGAACGAATTGTTTTATTGTGCAAAACAATTTTTCAGTGTTTCCTCAACTTATTCTTTAATTATCTCAAAAAAGACCAGCTTCAATCTCAGTGGAGGGAAGTTTTTTGGGGACAAAAAGAATTCGTCATTTCTAATCTTGCCCCAACTCAATCAGAATCTGGGACGTTTCTCTCAAGTCCGAGCCAAATTTCGGATTTTGCCCTCCCTTTTATAACTGCGAATCGAAACCAAGAAACTATTAATTATCCTAAGAATGAAAACAATTTGGTAATAGACTCTTTCAATAACTCAATAGACTCAAATATCTCAAACAGTCATTTTCCAAAAACAGTAGATCCCTTAATAATTCCCCCTTCCCAACTGTCACCTTCACCCCAAGGTGTTAAACTGAGCTTTCAAGGAGGAACTTCTTTAACCATACCCTATTCTCAATTAGCTTTATTAAGGAAAAAGTCACCCTATTTTAAAAGTCTTTGGTCGGGACATTTTCAAGAAACGCTTCAAGATCCCCTTGCTATAACAAAAAAAAAATTTACTAACTTACTACAGTGCTTAATGGATGCTAACTTTAAACTTTCGGTAGAAGACATTCCTTGTTCCATTGCATTAGCCCATTATTACCAATTAACAGATGTGGTAGAAAACTTAGAAAACCAGCTGATTAAGATCTATCAATCAGAAGAGGATGCTCTATTTAATTCGAGCGAAGAAAGTCTCATAGAATTAAAAGAGCTATTAAATTTTGCGCGTCTGCATCAGTTAAATAATTTAGTAAATTATTTAGAGTTCACAGTGGTGAGTGGCTTATTAAACAATACTTCTCATGTGAACGAATTTGAGAAAATTTTAAATCATTTCTCAACTGACATAGAAGAACTCAATCTTTCAGGAAAAGATTTTTTTACAGAGGCTCATTTTTTAGCCTTAAAAAATTGTAAAAATTTAAAAATGCTGTGTCTAAAAATATTCTACACTCCCATTGACACGGGATTAGCCCATTTGACGTCTTTAACAGCTTTACAACACTTAGACCTCAGTAAATGCTATCTGCTTAAGGATACTGGGTTAGCCCATTTGTCATCTTTAACCGCTTTACAGTATTTAGATTTAAGTGATTCTGGAAATTTCACGGATGCTGGATTAGCCCATTTAACACCTTTAGTCTCCTTGCAACATTTAGATTTAAGTAAGAGTGAAAATCTCACTGGCGATGGATTAGCCCATTTGACACCTTTAGTCGCTTTGCGACACTTAGGTTTGAGTGATTGTAGAAATCTCACGGATGCTGGATTAGCACATTTAACACCCTTAACGGCTTTAAAGCATTTAGATCTAAGTTGGTGTGAAAATCTCACTGACGATGGACTAGTGCATTTATCTTCCTTAGTCGCTTTGCAATATTTATCTCTAAAACTGTGTGAAAATCTCACCGATGCTGGATTAGCGCATTTGACCCCCTTGACGACTTTAGAGCATTTGGATTTAGGTTTGGATTTAGGTTATTGCCAGAATCTCACTGACGATGGGTTAGCACATTTGTCGTCCTTAACAGCTTTAAAGCATTTAGATCTAAGTTGGCGTGAAAATCTCACGGATGCTGGATTAGCACATTTAACATCCTTAACGGCTTTAAAGCATTTAGACTTAAGTTGGTGTGAAAATCTCACGGATGAGGGATTGGCCTATTTGACACCCCTAGTTGCTTTACAGTATTTGAGTTTAAAGGGCAGTAACATCACTGATGAGGGATTAGAACATCTGGCACACTTAAGCGCTTTACGGCATTTAAGTTTGAATGACTGCCGTAGGATCTATGGCTATGGATTAGCGCACTTGACATCTTTAGTGAATTTGGAGCATCTAGACTTAAGCTGCTGCTATCGCCTTTCTAGTTTTGAATTAATTCATTTATCATCTTTAGTGAATTTACAGCATTTAAATCTAAGTGATTGTTTTGGTCTCTGTCACGATGGATTAGAAGATTTGACTCCTTTAATGAATTTACAGTATTTAGATCTAAGTTCGTGTATAAATCTGACTGATAAGGGACTGGCATATTTGACCTCTTTAGTAGGTCTAGGTTTACAACATTTAGATCTAAGTGAGTGTAAAAAAATCACTGACGCTGGATTAGCACATTTAACCTCTTTAATAGGCTTGCAGTATTTAGATCTAAGAGAGTGTAAAAAAATCACTGACACTGGATTGGCACATTTGACCCCCTTAGTAGACTTGGAGTACTTAGATTTAAGTCGGTGTGAAAATCTCACTGATAAGGGGTTGGCATATTTAACCTCCTTCGCAGGTTTAAAGTATTTAAATCTAAAGGAATGTAAGAAAATCACTGATGTTGGATTAGCAAATTTGACCTCCTTAGTGACTTTACAGCATTTGAATTTAAGTGAATGTGTAAATCTCACTGATACTGGATTGGCACATTTAGTTTCCCTAGTAAATTTACAGGATTTAAATCTACAAAAATGTAAAAGCATTACAGACGCTGGCTTGGCTCATTACATACAAAATCAACAAATAATCCGTCGTTAAAAGAAGGTAAAAAAAAAGTAGTGTCAATTGAGCGAACGTTCTGCGTATGAGAATATTATGTGGATGTTTGAACACTCAAAATCATAGCTCAACACTATAGAAATCGTAAAAGGGTTTTTTGCTTGAGGTTTAAT
>NZ_BASL01000790.1:0-1574 GCF_000648255.1 Candidatus Protochlamydia sp. R18
TAGTTGATGCGCAAAGCGTTAAGAATACCGATACAGCTGAAAGTAAAGGCTATGATGCAGGAAAAAAAACTCTGGTATCAAACGACACATAGCAGTAGACACTCAAGGATTGCCTCATGCCATTCATATAACCACAGCAAATGTTACTGATAGAAAAGGAGCTCTAGAAGCATGTTTACTGAATAAGAGTRTTTTGTCTGAAGTAAAAAATATTTTAGCAGATAGAGGATATTCTGGAGAACCATTTTCAAATGGTATTCAWGAGATATTGGGATGTACAGTAGAGATAACGAAAAGAAACGAATTGCATGCTTTTAAAGTGATTGCGAAAAGATGGATCGTAGAGCGTTCTTTTAGCTGGTTAGAAAAATGCAGAAGGTTATGGAAGAACTGCGAAAGAAAATTGAATACAAGCTTAAATCTGGTCATTTTGGCGTTTGTGGTTCTCCTTTTAAAAAGATTTTAAAGAGGTTCTAAGAGAAAAAGCTACGCTTACGTAATGTGAGTAAGGCATTTTTGCAGCATACGCATATGCAATTGAAAAATTAAATTTAAATTACTATATAAGTCCAAAATTTAGGTTACTAGTCTACAGAATTGCGACACTGAGAGCTCTATAATTTTATTAACATTTCCAAAGCAAATAATATTTTTTTAGTCAACGTCATTGAAAACGTTTGCACCACTTCAGATTTAAATGAAGTGAAGCTACTGAGGATTTAAAATGCGCCAATCCAACTTCGGTGAAATTTTCGCAAGAGTACAAATACAGATCTTGCAAAGCTACTAAAGGTGTTAAATGCCTCAATCCAGCGTCAGTAAGATGATTGCACCAACTCAGATCTAAATGCTGTAAAGCCACTAAAGGTGTCAAATGCGCTAATCCAGCATCCGTGAGTTTTTTGCACGAACTCAGATCTAAATGCTGTAAAACCACTAAAGGTGTCAAATGCGCTAATCCAGCATCCGTGAAATTGCTACAATAGCTCAGATCCAAATGCTGCAAAGCCACTAAAGGTCTCAAATGGGCTAATCCAGCATCAGTGAGTTTCCAGCATAGGTTCAGATTTAAATGCTGCAAAGCCACTAAGGGAGTTAAATGCGCTAATCCAGCATCTGTGAAATTATGGCACCACCTCAGATTCAAATGCGTTAAAGCCACTAAAGGTCTCAAATGCGCTAAACCAGCATCCGTGAAATTGCTACAATAGCTCAGATCTAAATGCTGTAAAGTCACTAAAGGTGTCAAATGCGCTAGTCCAGCATCCGTGAAATTGCTACAATAGCTCAGATCCAAATATTTTAAAGCCACCAAAGGTGTCAAATGGGCTAAGCCAGCGTCGGTAAGATTTCTGCACCACTTCAGATTCAAATGCGTTAAAGCCACTAAAGGTCTCAAATGTGCTAAACCAACGTCGGTGATTTTATGGCACTCAGCCAGATTTAAATGTTGCAAAGCCACCAAAGATGTCAAATGCGCTAATCCAGCATCGGTGAGATTGGGACATTCTTGTAGATGTAGTGCTTTTAAATTTTTACAATTTTTTAACGCTAACAGATGGGCATCAGTCAAA
>NZ_BASL01000789.1:0-3637 GCF_000648255.1 Candidatus Protochlamydia sp. R18
AAATGGGCTAATCCAGCATCCGTGAAATTTCCAGAATCACTTAAATCTAAATACTGTAAAGCGGTTAAAGATGACAAATGGGCTAACCCAGTATCCTTAAGCAGATAGCATTTACTGAGGTCTAAGTGTTGTAAAGCTGTTAAAGACGTCAAATGGGCTAATCCCGTGTCAATGGGAGTGTAGAATATTTTTAGACACAGCATTTTTAAATTTTTACAATTTTTTAAGGCTAAAAAATGAGCCTCTGTAAAAAAATCTTTTCCTGAAAGATTGAGTTCTTCTATGTCAGTTGAGAAATGATTTAAAATTTTCTCAAATTCGTTCACATGAGAAGTATTGTTTAATAAGCCACTCACCACTGTGAACTCTAAATAATTTACTAAATTATTTAACTGATGCAGACGCGCAAAATTTAATAGCTCTTTTAATTCTATGAGACTTTCTTCGCTCGAATTAAATAGAGCATCCTCTTCTGATTGATAGATCTTAATCAGCTGGTTTTCTAAGTTTTCTACCACATCTGTTAATTGGTAATAATGGGCTAATGCAATGGAACAAGGAATGTCTTCTACCGAAAGTTTAAAGTTAGCATCCATTAAGCACTGTAGTAAGTTAGTAAATTTTTTTTTTGTTATAGCAAGGGGATCTTGAAGCGTTTCTTGAAAATGTCCCGACCAAAGACTTTTAAAATAGGGTGACTTTTTCCTTAATAAAGCTAATTGAGAATAGGGTATGGTTAAAGAAGTTCCTCCTTGAAAGCTCAGTTTAACACCTTGGGGTGAAGGTGACAGTTGGGAAGGGGGAATTATTAAGGGATCTACTGTTTTTGGAAAATGACTGTTTGAGATATTTGAGTCTATTGAGTTATTGAAAGAGTCTATTACCAAATTGTTTTCATTCTTAGGATAATTAATAGTTTCTTGGTTTCGATTCGCAGTTATAAAAGGGAGGGCAAAATCCGAAATTTGGCTCGGACTTGAGAGAAACGTCCCAGATTCTGATTGAGTTGGGGCAAGATTAGAAATGACGAATTCTTTTTGTCCCCAAAAAACTTCCCTCCACTGAGATTGAAGCTGGTCTTTTTTGAGATAATTAAAGAATAAGTTGAGGAAACACTGAAAAATTGTTTTGCACAATAAAACAATTCGTTCAGAAAATTTTAAACGATCGTTTGATCGAATGTAAGAATGAGTGTCTGTATTGACAATGAAATGACTAGAATTAGATCTTATGTTCTGAATATTCAAAATTCCCACCCAAATTAGTTGAATCATTTTTAAATGATACATTATTTATTAATAAAATACTATACGAATAAATATCATCGCAATTTTAATCAAAAGGAATCTGTATTTAAATTTGTTATTGCAAAATAGATAAGGCTATTTCAATAAACTTATCTAATTTGATTAAAAATTTAATTCATTTAATTAATGATTAGTTTCATTCAAAATAGATTTTTGCAGAAAAATCTAAAATAATTTAGGATTTTAATATCCTTACAAAAATGTTTAGGACTATTAGAATAAAATTCTACCGAGTCATATCAAATAGTGTAATCTCTAAAAAATCGACTTAATAAAATTATTCTCTTTTTTAGTAAGGTAGGAGCTGCAAGAAGATTTGAACTATAATGGCATTAGTATGTCTATAACGATAATTAAAAATGACCATATTCATAACAGAAAGCAGAGTCATTGATGTTTTAACAGTGGACGCCAGTTTTATTCATAGACACCCAAAACAAAATTTTTTTATTAAAATGTAAAAAGTTTTATTAGATAAAAAAAGAGCACTTATCTTTTGGTATAATTGTTAATTCTGCTGAGGAATGAGTTTGGGCCTCAAATATCTATAAAAAAGCACTAATAAGTAAGTAGCTTTGTTACTTTTAAGTAATTTTTCCTATAAACAATAATTCATAAAGATCTTTGCCTTTTAATTTAGCACATGTGAGGCAAACATTGGGGTCCTGATTAATTTTTTCAAAAGATCGATAAAGTTTTAGAAGGTCTTTACCGGAACATTGAAAAGTAAATGTTGGATTTTCTAACATTGCATCTCTAATAACAGTAATTTCTGCTAGATTGGTTCCTCCGATACGTAAATAAATAGAGCGATTTTTAGAAGCTTTAAATAGCATTTTTCAATGCGTCTGGATTTCTATCTTGAAGATAAGCATCCACGTTGAGTTCTTCTCCTCTTTCTGGCAGAGCTTCATACATTTTATCTACCTTAATGATTGTTACTTGGTTTTGTTCTGTCAAAGGTTCTAACGTTTCAGTAGTTTGCGGATCTTCTTCCAATTCAATTTTCAACGAGTATCTATTGATATCATTTCCAACAAACACACAGGCATAAGTTTCTTGTTGAGTCGAAGGATTGACTAAATAGCGACATTTGAGAACTTTTTTTTCATTATAACCAGCCAGTTGAAAAGCTAAAAAAAGAGGAGAGATGTCTTGTTCAGGGCACATGAATGTCAACCGGGGATTTTCAATCATGGCTTCACAAATGATTTGTGCTTCTTGCCAAGATAAAGAAGGTCTTTCTAAAAAAATAGGGTGGTTACCATAGCTTTTTAAGATTTTTTCCAAAGTAGAAAGATCATTAACTTCCAGATAAGAGAGAATATTTACTTCTAAAGCAGTAGGGTGCAAAATACGGGGAAATAATGATTTTTCTGCTTTTTTATGTCCTTGAAGAGATGCCAGTTGATAATATTTAAATGCCTCTACAAGAGAGCGTATTAAACTTCCCCATCCTCTAGCATAATACTCACCCAATTGAAATTGACATTCGGGGTCATTTAATTTAACGCCTAATCTTAAATATTCAAGAGCCTCTTTTTGTGATTCTTTTACTTTTTTCCCGTAATGATAAAGCAAAAATAAATGCCTGATTGCTTTAAGATGCCCTTGTTTAGCAGCTAATTTGTAATACGATAACGCTTCTTTCCAGGATTCTTTAATATTTAAAAAACCATATTCGTAACATATGGCAATTTTATATAAAGCTTTTTTATGGCCTTGAAGTGCCGCTTGTTGATATAAATCGAATGATTTTTCCACTCTTTTGCCTAATTCATAGCATCTAGCAAGAATGTATAAGGCTTGAGCATATCCTTTGGCAGCCGCTTGTTGATAATAAAAAACAGCTTTAGAAATATCTTGATTAACTCCTTTTCCAAGTTCATAAAAGTTTCCTAAATTATATTGAGCTTGAGAATTTCCTTGATTTGCTGCTAATAGATAATAGTGAAATGCAAACTGATAGTTTTTTTCAAATTCATACTTTTTTCCTACTGCCAGCTGCGCCTCCGCGGAGCCTTCATCAGCCTTTTTTTTTAAATAAAAAAATGGTTTTCTTTGGGGCTTAAATTAGAATTTGGAATTTGAGTTGAGTGTAATTGAAGAGGTATTGCAGTCTTATTATTTTTTTGAAAAAGAGGACCGGAATCATTTAGGAAATTATCAGGTACATTTTCTGCTGTTTCCATACTGCCCCATTATTCTAAGAACCTGTTTAAAATCTTTTAATCGTGTATAATTGCCTTCAAAAAAAATTTGTAGGCAATAATGACGCATTCTTATCCAAGCGATATTTCTAGAGAACAATTTGATAAAATCAAGCCAAT
>NZ_BASL01000788.1:0-1653 GCF_000648255.1 Candidatus Protochlamydia sp. R18
CAAATTTATTATTGGAAACTTCAAAATCAAGAGAATGTTCAAAAATCTCTTACTCTCTTTAGTATTGTCCTAAAAATTCTGATGTATAACATAACTTCACTTGTCGGTATGTCATATTCATAATCTTTACCAATCTTGGATATTTCCCAAGCCAAGCAAATACCTACTCAACCACACAAAGGTTTAGTCAATATTTTAAAGCTCTTATCTATGCGTTTGACGACTTTCAAAGACAGCCAAAGAAATCTTTACGTCATCTCCTGTACATTTACCAACAACCCAAATGATCTTCATTTTTCTCTTTGAATTCTTCCAGTTATCCAAAAGGCCCTGCACCCCCTTCTCTATCTTCGAGATTGGCAGCTGTCACAAACGCACGAGCTATTAGCCTTCATTATCAACCAATATATGTCGCTTTCAAGCTTTAATTTTCTTTCTGCCATCGAAGCTTTTGAAATTCCCTTTTTTGTCGTTTTCACTGATTGACTGTCGGTTACCCCTCCAGAAGGATCTTCATTTCTATCTAGCTTTTGCCGAAGCTTCTTTTATAGAATATCATTCATTTTTTAAAAGACCTTAGTATGCTCATTTCAAGAACTGCACGTAAATGCTTCTCCAAGGGGGAAATCCTAGGAGATATGTCCAGTAATTACTGCATTCAATATTTCTCTTTTAAAAACTTTAAGAAGAAATGCTCCCCTTTAGATATCTTTGTCTGGAATAGAGACTCGATTGAATCCCATTCCTCTAAAAGATCAGCAGGATCTTTTTTTTCCATCGCTGCCATTTGCCAAGCTAATTTGAATTGGCTACAACACATTCAAATTCTAGTTTTTTTGAACACTCTCTAATAATAAACACTTTTTATAAAAATAAAACAAAGGGCATTGTTAAACAAAGATATTTCATCGATAGGTAGTAGAATTAAAGTTTTTTAAGTCTAATTAGTAAATTCTTACTTATTTTAGCAATTTATAAATTCCAATCTGTTATAAAGTAAACTTAAACAAAGAAGATTTTTTACGAAAACAAGCGCAAAAATTTGTTTAATCTAAAACCTATTATTTTTTTTACAATCCATTAATATAAAAATTTGTTTATTTTTTATTGAAGCATATTTATAAAAATTAAATTTGCACTGATGTTTTTATAATATTTTTAAAATAATTAATTTAATAACCTGAGTTTTGGGTTTTTCTCTATAATTTTCAGATGCTTATGATTTACATGGAGAGATGTTTCCTTCTTGAAAATAATTTTGGATATCTTTTACAAAAAAATTCCCTCTTTAGGCCGTCATACCTCTGAATTCATAAGAGGAAAACCCAAAACTCAGGTTAATATAAAATCAAGTAAATATATAAAATATATTATAGTTTAATTTCTTCTTAAAATAGCTTCAGTATTTGTAATAATATTTCTTTTTTTATCTAAAAAATCCTCATCTGAATCTGCCAGTTTTATTTGAGTATATAAATTTTTCACCCCTAAATAAATACTATGTAATGCGTGACATTCTACAAGTTCGATTGGCTTTAATGCTCGATTTTGCAGTTTTTCGTCAGCTAATTGTTTTAGTCGTTCGGAAACAGTATCAAGAGTAGCTTGTAAATATTCTATATGTTTCTTACTTAAAGCTGACTGAGGATTTAA
>NZ_BASL01000787.1:0-1100 GCF_000648255.1 Candidatus Protochlamydia sp. R18
AGGCCAGCATGCATATTAAGCGATAATGGGACGGAATTTACGAGTAATGCTATTTTGAAGTGGTCATGGGATAACAAAATTAGCTGGAAGTATATTCAACCTGGTAAACCAATGCAAAATGGTTATATTGAGAGTTTCAATGGAAAGCTTCGTGATGAATGCTTAAATGAAAATTGGTTTTTAAATGTTAAAGATGCTCGTAGCACGATTGAAAAGTGGCGCGAAGACTATAATGAGTATCGTCCTCATACAAGTTTAAAGGGTYTAAGCCCAAAACAATTTATTAGAAGTTTAAGTGAAAATAACAATAAATTAATTGCTTGAATCTCTATTTAACTCTGGATGGAATCAGGGGGCAAGGTCAAATTTATTATTGGAAACTTCAAAATCAAGAGAATGTTCAAAAATCTCTTACTCTCTTTAGTATTGTCCTAAAAATTCTGATGTATAACATAACTTCACTTGTCGGTATGTCATATTCATAATCTTTACCAATCTTGGATATTTCCCAAGCCAAGCAAATACCTACTCAACCACACAAAGGTTTAGTCAATATTTTAAAGCTCTTATCTATGCGTTTGACGACTTTCAAAGACAGCCAAAGAAATCTTTACGTCATCTCCTGTACATTTACCAACAACCCAAATGATCTTCATTTTTCTCTTTGAATTCTTCCAGTTATCCAAAAGGCCCTGCACCCCCTTCTCTATCTTCGAGATTGGCAGCTGTCACAAACGCACGAGCTATTAGCCTTCATTATCAACCAATATATGTCGCTTTCAAGCTTTAATTTTCTTTCTGCCATCGAAGCTTTTGAAATTCCCTTTTTTGTCGTTTTCACTGATTGACTGTCGGTTACCCCTCCAGAAGGATCTTCATTTCTATCTAGCTTTTGCCGAAGCTTCTTTTATAGAATATCATTCATTTTTTAAAAGACCTTAGTATGCTCATTTCAAGAACTGCACGTAAATGCTTCTCCAAGGGGGAAATCCTAGGAGATATGTCCAGTAATTACTGCATTCAATATTTCTCTTTTAAAAACTTTAAGAAGAAATGCTCCCCTTTAGATATCTTTGTCTGGAATAGAGACTCGATTGAAT
>NZ_BASL01000786.1:0-560 GCF_000648255.1 Candidatus Protochlamydia sp. R18
GCACAAAGATTAAAAGCTCTAGAAGAAGAAAACAGGAAATTAAAAAGGCTTGTAGCTGATTATGCTCTTGATAATGTGGCTTTGAAGGATCTTTTGTCAAAAAAGTGGTAGGCCCGCAGGCTAAGAGAAAGGCTATGAATGATCTAACCATCCGCCATGGCATAAGTCAAAGGAGAGCTTGTCGTTTACTTGCTTTCGATAGGTCTGTTGGGCGCTATAAGCATAAAATGAAGAATGATACAGAAGTAAAGGATAAAATGATTTCGATAGCTCATGAAAGAAGAAGGTTTGGGTATCGAAGAATTTGTCTCTTGCTGAAGAAGGAAGGATTAAAGATTAATCATAAAAAAGTATACCGACTGTACAAAGAGAGTGGTCTCAAAATCAGAAAAAGGGGTGGAAGAAAGAGAGCTTTAGGTTCTAGAATAAGACCTGAGGAGATTTCTAGGCCAAATCAAAGATGGTCTCTTGACTTTGTTTCAGATGCATTAGCCAATGGAAGGCGCCTTCGGATTCTAACAATTATGGATGACTTTACTAGGAAAAGTCTTAAGATGGTG
>NZ_BASL01000785.1:0-23465 GCF_000648255.1 Candidatus Protochlamydia sp. R18
ATGGAAAAACTGCGAAAGAAAATTGAATACAAGCTTAAATCTGGTCATTTTGGCGTTTGTAGTTCTCCTTTTAAAAAGATTTTAAACAGCTTCTAAGGCACATTTAGCCTCTTCTGTTGTATAATTCTTCCCCAATGATTGAAAGCAAGCCTCCAACCAATTTCAATGACAGAGTGAATTATTAAAAGGAGCTGAAAAATAGACATCTTCCAATCCGACTCTTGACGGCTTAAAATTCCGGGAAAGTATTCTTTTACTCTTGGATCGGCATTTAGTTGGGCAAAAGGTTCTAGATCATCTTCCTGCCAAAAGCGTAAAATCAGTCGTTCTGTTCTAACCCTCCTCATCAGCAACCTCATACTTCAATTGCACTAAACCGCTTGGATAAGATTGAGTGGATACTAATCGACATTTATGTTCCTTATCCATTTTGCTAAAGAGTGGGATCCTTGATCCCGAGACTACAGCAATTACATATATTGTGATATCATCTACTAGGCCGGCCTCCAAGAATTTAGACAAGGTCACGCCTCCATCGATCTACACACGCTTGATACCTTCAAAATAAAGTATGAACACTAAATCAGGCAATTGCCCGCAAAACAACTCAGCCTCTTTCCCAACTTCGTTTAATGTATTACTAAGAACGGCAACTTTTTTGCCTTTATACGGCCATTCATCAAAACCAGAGGCTACGTCGTAGGTATTTCTGCCAAGAACTAAGCGCACTAAATGCTATTAATAAATTTTTTAAATCCATAATCTTCATCATCTGTATGACCCCCATATTCTAGTTGACATTGCCCCGTAATTAGGTCCATTTTAAAACGGAATATTTGATACTCAAAAATTTTCTCTCCCGAAACCACAAGTTTTTTGAAAGTAAACCCTGTTTTATTGCATTTTTGCTTGATCGGGCTTTAGCTACAATTGTTGTAGGGACTTTTGTTATCTGAGTATTTTGTAAGTTTACTAGTTGTTGCTTTTCCGTTACCGCGATTACTTCTTTTATGAGTTTATTATTTTTTAGGTGAGCTGGGTGAGATACGTGTTAGCTCTCATGCAACTCCTATCTCTCACCTTTAAATTTCATTATTGAAATTTTATTGCCAACATGCACTGTGGACTTAGAAGTGGGCAAACACTCAACCCTTGTATTTTTACCCTCAGAACCTGGTATCAACCATCTTTTTTCAACTAATATAGCAATTTCTACCTGAACATCGAAGCCATTACATAAATCCTGCTTAAAAAACTATGGCGGGACTAAATAGTGACATCTCTCATTTACTTTTCTTTTGTATCCCACTCGATTAATAGTAATGCGATCTACGTCCCCACCAATTGTTGAAAATCTACTGTCTCTATGTTGTTCAAAAAATTGTCTTATTTGGTGGAGTATTTCTTGACCTTTTTGAGAAAGAAGATAAAGGCCTGAATTTTGAATCGAATGTTAATTGGATTTTAGAGATATCTGTTTCCGATTAATTCAAGCGATTTGCGGAAAAAATGCGGAAAACAGGTGTTTTCTGACATATATGCATAAGCATTTCTGATTACAAGTTATTGTTTCAGAGTTAATAAAAAAAGTGGACAAGTATGATTTGAACCTACAAACAGCGGGTTATGAGTCGGTCGATCTTATATAGAAGAGCGAAAAAGAAAGCATATAGGCACAGCGAAATTGGCGGTTTTTTAAAATGTCAATTCCGCTCATTTATGCTATTTTATGCCACTCTTTTCCCACTAAGCGCGTAAAAATTGCGTAATTTCTACAAAAACGTCTGTTTAGGACCAGACTAGTTGCTTTTCTTATTTGACCTACCGTTGATTCTCGGAATTAGTCGAACTATTGACTTAATCTGTCTTATCGCAAATCTTTTGAAAAATTAAGAGCTTCTTTCCATCGCCTTTTTTGAATGAAAATTCTGGTACAGTTTTAAAGAATATAGAGGTGACGTAATCAGTGGTAGATTTAACGTTCTCATTATTGACTGCAATTTCACCATAAACTTTGACTATGGGTTCACCATATTTCCACTTGGCGCCCATCAAACATTCCATCATATCAACATAATGGAATTCAACGTCGGAAGCTTCAGGAATTATAACAACTTGTAATGTTCCATCACTTTGCCTCTTCTCTGCCAGCATTTTCAATTTTGCTCCGCCGACATTCACAAGGGTATATCCTTCTTGTAGATCCTGACCACAAGCTTTAAAATAGTCTCCGTCTTTCAATTGTGTAGTTTTCATAATTAAACTTTCCCAAAGCTGACGATCCTCCTTATTTGGATGACCTTTCTTTTCAGGATATACAAGATTAAACATCAGAGACCAACCAGCTCCTGGATCATTCAGGCCTACCCAAGCCATGAAAATTAATTGATCTTCCCTTTGGGTTCGGATAGCAAGAATTGGGTAATCTCCCCATTGAGTCTCAATAGAAACAAACCCTTTAGGGTCTTCTTTCTCGAGCATTTTAAGGGATAGTTGATTATTAAATGAATTTGGACCAGTCTGAGCAACATTTGGGCTTAATTTGACTCTCAAAATAGGTACTTTTAAAGAAGTAGGATTCTCAAAATAAGCCTTAAGAACATCCTTAGGACCCCAATAAATCCAATCATATGGATCTAAAGTTTCTCTAGGAGATAGAGCAATAAAATCTGCAGGTATGTCGGGGTCCACAGCCAAAGGACATAAAAAATTCGGTAATAACTCTAAAATGCGTAAATCACTTTTCGCTTCTTCCGTGTCTTTGGGAGCTATTGCTGTAAGAGGGTTCATGGTGAATATGCATGCAAATAGCAAATACAGAAATATAAAAATTCGTTGCATTGTTTTTCCTTAAATCATCGTTTAGAGTCAATTTTGTGAAGGATCATATGAAGTTGTTTTCCAAATTCTTTATCTTCAAGGAGCTGATAGAGCTTTTAAAGCTTCTTCGTAGCTTTCTTCATATTCGTTTTTATATTTAAAACTATCTTCGGGATCGATGGTGCTATAATTCAATCTACCTTGGGAAATATTCGCTACTGAAATTTGTGGATCTTTCAAACCAAAACCATTTTCATCATGATTATAAATTATGATTTCTATATTCTTTATGGTAAAAGGCCTCTCTTTGAGGAGTCCTTGAATCTCTTTATTTTCATTCATCAGGCGTAATAACTCCGCGGAAGATTTTATTAGCAATTCCCTCAACTGCTCTTTAGTATAAGGGTGTTTTGTATCAAAACATAAAGTCACTTCCTGTATAGGTCCTCCTGGCATTGCAACTCCCACTCCGCTGGGCTTTATATTATATTTATCTTTAATGATTTTTGCTGCCTTAGCCAATAAACTATTTACAAGTTGTTCTCCCTTAGATGGATGATATTCTTGTTTATTACTAGTCATAATGAAACCTGTGAAAATTAATAAAGTTAGGACTGAAGATAAAACTATTGATTTCATTATAAAACTTTACCTTGAGATTTAATATATCTTCTTGTGTGATGCTGGAGCCTTTCTTGATAAGTAGGACTCATGAATTCATGATCAAAAGCTGCTGCACTGGGGTGGGAAGCAAGAGTAACGATTGCGTCTTTTTCTCTTTTAGCACCAGCTTTGTCGAACCTCGGCACAAAATCCCTCCACCATTCGGCTCGATAATGAATGACTTTTGCGCAAGTTTCTTGATAAATATAAGCGGCAGGTGCAATAGCAACGACTAATATCCTCTCACGTAGTTCAGGTGTATAATCAAGAAGAGCGTTTCTGACATGAATAGCTCCTTGGCTATGGCAAATCATCAAGAATTTGGCATTTGCAGAACTTTTCTCGAAAAAGCTGTTCCACATTATATGCAACTGCCGAACAGGTTCTGTGGCAATATAGTTCAGTCCCATGATGCATTCATAACCATCTACACTTGTCCCATGCGTAGCATTGTAGACTCCATGGACATTGTGTCCGCCTGCAAGTTTAAAAAGGTATTGGGCGCCTGCTTTAGCGCCTTTGTAGTCATTCCAGATGCCATTAATGAAACCGATTTCTAAATCGTTTGGTAGGTTAGGTGCACCATTTCCGCTTAGGTCATAACAAATTGAATAGTCATAGCAATCTTTTATAAATAAGTCTTCGCTGCGATAATCTTTATGAAATTTTTCGAAATAATTATCGTAAGTAATTGTGGGGACGCTTGAACCTGCTGTTTTTCCAATATCGCCACCGCGCTTGCAAGTTCGATGCTTCTCACAATAACAGTGCGATTCCACTTCACCATAAAAATATCCTTCAAATTTATTTTGAGAATTTTCGGTTGCAAGACCGAAGCGGTCCAAATGATTTAATGGATTATTGTGAAGGTAAGAATAAAGATTCGGCCCATCAATAAAGCCAGCAGGATCTTGGCTAATCCACCTACCGGTAATTGGATCGTAAAACCTCAAGCCGAATAAAATGAGACCAGAGCTTTGATCGACTCGCTTTTCAGCAAACCTCCAGGGATTCCCTACTAAGGAGGATTCTTCTACTTCACCATAAGCGTTATATACAGTCTCTTCTCCAAAAGCTGTGTATCGATAATTCTCAATAAGTTCGCGACTTTGAGGATCAATCAAGCTGACCACATTGCCTGCAATGTCATGAATTGGCACAAAGATTTCGCCTTTAATTTCAAAGGCAATGCTGGTAACCGCTAGGTCGTCTCCATGCAAACCTGGAATTTTAAGGGTCTCAATATTTCCTGTTTCTGTGAGCGTGCCAATCTCCTGATAGCCTAAGTAGAAATAACGTGAAGTGGAGAGAGTTTTCTTGTTTTTCCCTCTGGTATCCAAATGCTTTTCAACCAATAGCCTGCCAAAGGGATCATAGGAAAAGCTAAGAGTTGTTTTATCTTCTTTCTCAATGGAAATAAGTTGGGAAAGAATATTACTTTCAAATCGCGTTTCCTCGCCATTAAGAACCTTTCTCAAAAGATTTCCTTGTAGATCATACGAAAATTCAGCGTTTGAATAAGAGGTCAATTGATTAAGGGCATTATAAAAAAGTTCATCATTGCCGGCTTTAATCCGATTGTCTAAAGAATCGTAAAGGTACGTTTTAGTATTTACCTTTTTTTCCGAGGTGAGTTGAGAAAGGGAGTTATAGGCATATTCTTCTTGGATTAAGCCTTTAACCTCTAACAAGCGCCCTAATGAATCTCGAGTGTATTGTTCGCTGAAAAAGTCGCTTTTACTTGAGATTTTTCGACCATTCAGGTCATAAGTGTGTTCTTTAGATCCTGCGTAACCGATGCAGTTTTCATTTTGTAATCTACCTTGGCTGTCATACTGGTCATAAGTATGCGTATAGAGAACTTCTCCTTGTGCAGAAATCCGTTTGACTTCGCGGCCAAAGACAGCATCGTAAGTATAAGAAATCTTGGAGTTATCAGGGAAAATAACCTCCTTCAGCCGCCCTTTTTTGTCATAGGTATATTGAAGGGTATAGGTCCCTTCTCCATCTTTGATTGTTTCTTTGGTCACCTGGTCAAAGGCGTTGTAGGTTCTCTGGACAGATTTCCCATGGAGAGAATAGGCCGATAGAATATTGCCTTTGCGGTCGTAAGAATAAATATTTGAAATCTGCAATTCTTTTTTGCTATCTTGTGCTTCAATTTTGTGGAGCTTTCCGTCTTTGTTATAGGTGTAATTAATAGGCGTTGCAGTTCCAGAAATACTTTTGCTAGTCATTTTCCCTATGGAATTATAGCTATAGTGGGTTCGTTTTTCTAGCGAGGAATCTGCCGCCTCCAACTCTTCTTCTAAACGCCCCATTGATCCATAATTCCATCGCATTTTCTGAGAACCCAGGATTTTTCCTTCCACAATTTGGTCATGAATTTCGCAAGCTTTGTTGCCAAGTGAGTCATAAAGTGTTTTTTGAGAGGAGAGAAGAACACCAAAAGGATCTTTTTTGATAATGGAATACACTCGGCTCAGAGCATCAAATTCAATCTCTGTTTGGACACCAATTGGATTCACAAGGGTCTTCTTGAGAACCGTTTGCCCCAAAATATTTTGATAAGAATTATCGATGATAATCTTTGTTTCTTGTTCGGAGCCATCTAAATAGACAACGGGTTCTCCCTCAGAGTTATAAAAAGTTTTAACTAATGAAGTTTTAGCGCCATTTTCAAGGCTATACTCTTCGGTAAAATGACCTTGTGAGTCATAAGAAAAATATTTTTTAATTAAAACAGTGCCTTGAGAATCTTCAATTCGCTTTTCTATTACATTTCCAGACAGATCATACTCAAAGCATTCTAGGGCATAATCTTGCGATCCACTATTAAACCAGATTTTCTTTTGATGGAGGCGGCCAAGAGGGTTGTAAAAGATCTCTGTAAACCGAGATTCAGGGTCCTTTTCATTTTGCCCGCTTGCATGTTTAACGAGAGAAGCCAATCTTCCGGCAGGATCAAAGGTGTAGCGTTTTACGTGATCGTCTTCTTTTTCATAAGTGCATCGGAAGCCATTGTATTGGCGGGACCTGCTCATGAAAAAAGAGGAAACACCCGTTTCATCAGCAATAGATAGTTCTTCATAAATAGATCTTCCTAAATAGTCATATTCATAGACGGTAATGATTTGCTCGCGAGTCAGAGAGCGATGAAGGCTACCTTCCGTGTCATATTTAAAAAGTTCAAAAGATCCGTCTGGGTAATTGATTCTAGTGGGACTCCCTCGTAAATTATAGGATTTTGCAATGACATCTCCTTTAGGATCTTCCGTTGTCAGAACATTTCCAAAGAGATCGTAGGTATAGCTAAAAGAGGGGCGGATGATTTGATTATTTTCATCTAACACTTTTGGGTGAATGACTTTTACCAATCGATGGAAAGCGTCATATTCATAGATCGTAGAATTTCTATAGCGATCTGTCGAGCAGATTTTTCTCCCCAGGGAGTCATAAGTATTGCTGATTGTAAATTGACCTTCAGCGGTTATCTCAGTGATTTGAGTGGGCTGGTTGTGAAAGTCGAAAGTTATTGTAATATGCTTGCCATCTTGCGGGATCGAGACAGAAATTCGATTGCCAATTCCATCGTAACCGAAACCGCTCTCTTTACCGACAGCATCAATTTGTAAGAGTACTTGTCCAATAGCGTTGTATGTTCTTTTCTCTGTAAAGGCGTATTGGCCGTTAGCATCATAGGTGGTGCAAGATAAAAGATTGGATTGGTCGTCATACACATTGACTAGTTTATTGATTAGAACCTCTTGTTTCTTTTTGAGGTCTAAAGCCTTTTCTTCGATGATTTCAGGCAGGCCAACTCCAGGGAGGGTTTCTTTTGGCTTGATTTCCTTGATATGTCTTTCTGTGACACTCCAACCATAGATTTTTGATTCCTCTTCCTGTGATCCATCATCTTCAATGATTTTAATACAGACACCGTTTTCATTATATGACTGAAAGGTTCTTTTTTTAATATTTCCTTTATCGAAGATCAGTTTTTTAATGAGAAGGTTCGTCCCCGGTTTGTAGGTGTAAAGCGTCTGGTTTCCTTTGCAATCACCCATTTTCGTAAGCAAATTCAGCCCATCTGTTGAGTAATCAAAGGTTTTGACGTTGCATTCTTCCTCATCGGGATTTAAGAGTTTGCCATCGGAAGAGACTTGTAGGGAAACTTCTTGTTTTCCAGTTAGATTACCATAAAGCCTTTCTTCAATGACGTTGCCTGATTTATCATATTGAAAGGATCGATAAGAATGGATACGCCCGCTGCCATCCCCTATGGTTTTTGTTAGCAAAAGCCCGGCATCTGATTTTGTTTTCCCCCAGAACTTCTGCTCGATGCGATAAAGGCCATTTTGGTTGTCATACCTTTCAATGGCTGTTAGCTGAGAACGCTTGTCATAGATATACCTTGTTTTAACACCCATCGCGTTGAAGACATCGGTATAGCTAGTTCCATAGGAAAAAGAATGTACAATTTCTGTTTTGCCTGTCTGTGAATTTGGACCTTTTAAGGATTTGACTTTGCCATCCTGATAGTCAATTTCGATAAAACGACCCTCCGGCAGAGTTTTTTTAATCAAAACATCACTATATTCATAAGCAATAGGCAGGCAATGAGAACCTTCAACTTGGATGAGCTGATAAATCCCATTTGCCAATACAAAATGATAGGTCATTTCACGGGCATCGCTTGTTTCGATATGCACTTGGCAATCGCTCTCCTGAAACTCATAGTTCAAGTGAATCCATGAAAAGATCTTTGTTGCACTCTTGTTTTTCATTTCGATTGAAGTGAGATGCCCCGCAGCATCATAGGAAAAAGAGAGTTGGTTTCCGCTTGGAAGAATTTCTTGGCTTAAGAGAAAGGATTCCGGCTCTATCATTTGGCCGGCCATCAATGGCGTTAACTCCTCTCCAAGTATAAGCGACGGCAATTGTTGTACTTTTTGATAAATTCGTTTAGTTCCGTCACCCAAGATCAATTCACATATACCGCCTTTGCAATGAAGAAGGTTATTTTGGTGATTGGTCTGTCCATTGATTTCTTGAGCGTAAGTATTAACTAGTCCCAAGGCATTGTTTAAGACATCGATCTTGAGCAGATCTTTTGTCGATCCATTCGTATTTCTCCACCCGTTGTAAGGAAGGATTCCGCCCGAGCGTTCTCCTGTAAAAGCAGAGGTCCATTCAAATCGATCTTTGTCAATAATGCATGATTTTCCGGAAGAATCCTTGCCAATGACAAGAAATCTTTGGGGGAATATTCTCCATCCACCTGCTTGTATTCCTAAAATGGTATCTTTTGTACTATAGAAACGCTGTACCACCAAAACATCAGGTCCTGTAATTACCAAATCTGTAGCGGATTCGCAATAATCACCATTGATGACATTCACACTATTTTGAATGAAGGCATTTGGGTCAGATTCAGTAGATACAAGTTGTAAATGACCAGCTGAAAGCGCAGGAAGATATAGACACAAAGTAAAAATTGTCAAAAGCCAATGGGGAAAGATAATCATATATTTTTTTATCTCTGTTTTGCGAGAGCTCTGTTAAGAAGCTATGAAGATAAGACAAAGGGCAATTTGCTGACAATTTGAAATTTCTAGTTTACTCTCACATGCTGGAGATTGTTATTCTGAAAATGTTTTCATGGATATAAGAATGTAGACAATTGATGTGATTTTTCGACATTATTATCCAGAAACCTGTCGTATCCATTCTTTTGTGCACTGATCTCTGCATTGGAGCTGCAGCCGCGAACTTCACACACTTCCTCCTTCGTGAGCATAAAAGTGACAAAAGATTGAGTGCGTCGGCAAACAAGTTCGGAATCCAATCCTCTTGAGACTGAAATTCATAGGCTTGGATATGAATACTATAAAATTAGAGGTGTTTTAAATGTATCAATTTTGATACTACGAAAGATAGAGCAAGGGCATGTGCATGAATCGATCTCGCCAACCACCTAAAAAGTTTCTGGAAGTTAGCTTTTATGCCGAGACAAATGGCATAGTTCAAATAGTGATTATTAATTGCTTAAAGCTTTTATTTTTGATAGAACAAAAGCATTTTAATTTGTAATTTTAATAATAGAGCGATGTTCATGACTTCCATTCAATCTTTAAACACTTTAAAGTAGATAAGCTTATTCGCGATAATCTTCCAAAAATTGCTGAGAAGTAAAGGAATTGTCGTCCATGAAGAGAGCCAAGAATTTATCTCTAGATTAAAAGAAAAATTAATTGAGGAATCAAGAGAAGTTGAACAGGCTGAGACACAAGCTGAGCTGGCAGAAGAACTAGCAGATGTTTTAGAAGTCGTATGTACTCTAGCACAAGTGAATGAAATTTCGATCGAGGAAATAGAAAAATTTCGCCTAAATAAACGAAATTCTAAGGGCGAATTTGATAGTCGTATTTACAACCCATCTATTGATATCCAAGAAGATAACCCTGCTATTGAGTACTACTTAGCTAAAGCGAATCAATACCCCCAAAATCAATCATTCTCAAAATTCTTGTATCTTTTGCCAAATCGCTAATCAGGAGAGAAAAGCAGAATTTATAGCCCATTTTAAGTAGTGCTTTGTGATTAAAGACCAATTCCTGTCTCTAATGGAAATTTTCTCATTATCCCGCATGAGCATTCTTTAAATTGGTTTACGGCTACTGAAGAAGTTCGCTTAGATATTATGCATGCCTTGATTCTTATGAAAATAAGATTGGATGAGGAATACAAACCAGATGGCTATAACATTGGAGCTAACTTTAGAGAATTTGCAGGACAAGCAGTAATGCATTTGCATGTTCATCTATCTAATTCCTCATTATAAAGGAGATATGGATGACCCTAAAGAAAGAGTTCGCAGTGTCATTCCTTCTAAATAAAAGTATGGATAAGTTTTTATGAAAAAAATATTATTTTTTTCACTACAGCGACAAATTTTTTTTTACAAATCTCATTGCAGAATCCTTTCAGTCGCAAGTTGAAGAGAAAATGCGCGAAAAAATCAGTATACTTGGACAGGGCAATAGTTTTGCTTATGTTGATTTTGAATTAACTAATGAAGAACTTTCTTTATTAGATAGGTTGCAATTTGACAAGATCCCTATTGGGGCTGCAACTCCATATGAGCGATTCGGGAATTTACATCTTTTAGAAGATGGATTACCTGTCTTTCTAAGTAATATTGGAAATAATGATGAAGAAGTCATACAAGTTATCACTAAAATTATTTCTAAAACCGTGTATAATATATAGTAAGGGCTTCAAATAAAAAAAGCGCTTGGGTATCTGTTAGAGCTTCTACGCCTACCCATGAATACAATATACCTCGTTGGCATATAGACGGCTCTTATTATGGTCCTTTTCCATATCCAGGCATTGTCTTAAATTTGCTGCCGTTCTAAAAGGTCCTACTACTTTATTATATCCCTTATCAAATGATATGCGAGAAATATTTAATTCTAATTGGGATAATCGCCTATTTTTAAGTGAACTATTAGATATAAATAAAGCCGAATCTCCAAAAAAGGAACAAGGCGTTTTCTTCATTGTTGGAGATGATAAAATAGGTGCCGTTCACTCTGAACCTAAAAAGCATGAAAATCGGCTTTTCTTCTATGTGCTTTGCCTTGTTCTCCGAAACGTTCTATGATTTGTTTTTCATATTCCGCTTGCTTCTCTTTGCTGAAGCCATAATATATTTTTCGTCTTTGATTTTTTTGGTTCTTTTTAAATGTTTGATTGTCCTGTCGATGGTCTTGATCAGTTTTTTCGTCCGCTCCACATTCTTCTGCAGAACTTTGCGGTGTGAATAATTTAAAGCTGCCACTCTGTCGAAATTGCTTCTTTTCAGGATCGATTCTATCTGTTTCAGCTCAAATCTAAACTCCCTGAAGAATAAGATCTGCTGCAGCGCAAACAGCTGCTCTTCTTCGTAGTATCTATATCCATTGGCTTCATGGTAGGCAGGCTTCAGCAGCCCTATTTCATCGTACCAGTGGGGCGTTCGGATGCTTTTTTGCTAATTTCGCAACTCTGTAAACCATCGGCCTTTTCCTTCAATATCCCTTTGATTTTAAAGGATAGCCCTAATCCCAAGCCTCCATTCCTGAGTAGCAATTTTTTCAATAAAGGTGGCATCGTGCGATACCGCTACGATGGCCCCTTCGAACTCGAGAAGGGCATTCTCAAAGGTTTCCAAGGTCATGAAATCCAGATGGTTCGTAGGTTCGTCCAATAAGAGGACGTTGGGCTTTTCCAGAACAAGGGCGAGCAACATCATCCGCTTTCTTTGCCCTGTGCTTAATGTGCGAAATGGGCGCCTTAGCAAATCCGCTCCCTCCAAGGATGCTTTATGAAGTTCGCGCCTTAAGCCCTCTTCAGATAGATGAAACTGGCTTTCAAAGTATTGAAGAGGCGTTTGATCCATAGGCAGCAACTTGGCTTCCTGGTCTAGGAAAGCGATTTTTGCGGTAGGTGCCGAGCGGATGCCTCCTTCGTCCAATGGAATGATTCCGGCAATCGCTTTCAAGAGCGTCGTCTTTCCGCATCCATTCGGGCCTGTGACAAGAATTTTGTCTCCTTTGCAGATGCTCTTGCAAAACTGGGAAAATAAAACTTTATTTCCATAAGCCTTGCCCGCATGATCCAGTTCGATCGCAACAGAAGATGCCAAAGGCAATTCAACAAATTTGAGGCCCTTGATGCTTTTCGGCTTTGGATGAGGAAGAAGATCGGCTTCGATTTCTTCAAGCCGGGTTTTCATGGCATCGAGTTTATGCTGCAGCGATTTTTGATGCTTTTCCCCTCTTTTATCGTAGTAAGCTATGATATTGCGGTCCTTTGGAGGAGGGGGCTTTCCTTTGGAAAAGGTAACTGCTTTGATTTTCTCCTTGAGAAAAGATCTTTCTTCCTCTTGAGCTTTATAGGCTTTCATCTGCCTTTCCAGTATCCTTTCCTGCTCTGTAAGATAGAAGTCATAGCTGCCTCCGTAGCTGGTGAGCTTGCCGTTTTTGATTTCGACGAGCCTATTGCAGACGGCATTTAAAAATTTACGGTCGTGCGAGACGATAATGCAGGCTCCTTGCCTCTGCTTCAAAACAGATTCCAGCCATTCAAGCATTTCCTGGTCGAGATGATTGGTCGGTTCATCCAAAAGCAGAAGATCCGGATTTTCTACCAATGCTTTAGCCAGTGCTGCCCGCACTCTTTGTCCGCTGCTTAAGCGAGACATGGGCAGATCGAGCAGGCTGCTTTCCAGCTTCAGTCCGTATATAACCTGTTCAATCGGAATCCGGCGGTATCCGCCTAACTGCTCGTATTTCTCATGCAACTCAGCCCATTCAGCCAAACGGTCCGGATCTTCCAGGCAGGCTGCCATTTCTTTTTCAAGGTCCGAAAGAGAACTTCCTTCTATGAATTCCCTTACAGAGACTGAAGGATTGGCCAGAACGATTTCCTGTGAAAGGAAGGCGATTGAAATGCTGAAACCTTTGCTGAAATTGCCGGAATCAGGCTGCATGGTTCCAGCCAGAATCTGAAGCAGCGTCGTTTTTCCAGCCCCGTTTTCGCCGATCAAGGCAAAAAGTTCGCCTTCATTAATCGAAAGGGAGAGATCCTCGAAGAGAGGAAAAGAGCGAAAAGATTTAAAAAGATGTGAAAATTGTATGAGAAGCCGAGACATAAGTTTGATCCTTGGGTTGTTTAGTTAACAGATTGGATTCAAACTTAAATTCTCACTAGACCTAGCTCCTTCAACGAGTTATTATTGTTTTTATTTTACCACAGACTTCCAGTTATCTCAAGAGTTTTTAAAGCAATTGCCTCCTACGGAAGCTGTGAGGAAATACCAACTTAGAGCTATAATTGCCTGAAATTGAACAGAATATAGATAGAGAGATAATCAAATCGGAAAACTTTTCGAAGGAAAGCCTAGAAAAGCATTCCTTCACTGGCTGCACCTTCAATAGCTGTGATTTCTCTGAAACTATCCTGCGGAATGTAAAATTCAATCGTGCACTTTCTCGAATTGCAATTTCAGTCTTGTAAAGCTGGACGGTTGCCATCTTCAGAATGTTCAATTCTCAGACTGCAAGATTACTGGAGATGAATTTTTTCAAATGCGAGAAGACATTTTTTTCAGCGAATTTTAAGAATTGTCTGCTGCAGTACCGCAATTTTTTAGATCTCAACATGAAGAGTAGTTCTTTCAATGGAAGCAAATTAAAAGACAGCCATTTTACAAACACAACATTGAAAAGTGCTGATTTCAGCGGCGTTGACTTGTCAGGAGCAATTTTCCACAATTGCGATCTGTGCAATGCAGATTTTTCTAGTAGTACCCAATATGATATCGATCCGAGGTCAAATAAAATCAAGAAAACAAAATTCTCTTTTGCAGAAGCTTCTGGATTGCTCCACGCTTTTGATATAACAATTGTTTAGAATGACTTAAGTTTCAATCATAGGCAGAACTGATTGAGCTAGAGCTAAAAGTGGTCGGCATCAAGGCCGTCTTCCGCCTGCCATCAGGCTGCTAAAATAAGGCGATCGTAATATACCACTCAGCAATCTCTTGAAATGGATATTTGAAATAGATGGAGAGAAATTTAAGTTCTCTCTTAGGATCTTCGACGCATGCCCAAACTTCATATATGGGGCAGCCTATGACTCCTTTCGGGTCGATGACTGCCCAGCTCCCTTGAGAGAGGATGTTTTCTTGATGGAGATCTCCATGAAGAAGAACTTGGGCGACCTGAACTATTCTTCATGAGTCGCTTTTTCAAACTGTGGGCTTTCTCCAAATGATCTTTCGGAAGGTCCTATTCTTTGTCAATTGTGATAAGCCATTCTTCGATGCAGGGAAACGCCCCTTTATTGGAAGGGGAGTTTGATGCAGCCTGTTCATAACCTTACAGGCAATCTCTATTCTGCTCTCCTTAGAATGACTGTTTTTTAACAAAGCTCCTGGCATTGCGCGCCCTAATAAAAGGACACCGCCTTTGCGACCAAGAACAGAAACCGCTCTGAATCCTTTGAAAACATCAAGGGCTCGCTTCTTGATCTGTTCATAATCCGGTCTGAGTTTCAAAATGATAGGAGTGCAAACTTGAAACCCTTCCAGTACATAGCTATAGCTGAGATTCGAAAGCGCCTTCAACTCAGACAATCCCCATGCGTTTTTTAACTCTTCTATAGTACGAGTCAGTCCAACAAGCTAGCTTTCTCCACTCCTGCCATAGATCTTGACGATGTTGGCTTGCAGCTTTTCCATAAACAATCCCTACGATGCTAGATCCGGCCCCGTTTTAAAAAACGAGACGTTTTTGGCGACGATCGATTGAGGAGTGATTTTTATCATGACATTCAATGGATCGACGATGTTTGCTACGACCAAGGATTCCAACTCTCTTTATCCGGGCTTAAGTATTTAGACACAAAGCGCATCAAGCGCCCTTTATCGCAGCTTGCAAGGGCCGCTGTTCCTCGTATGCCTACATGTTTGAGAATGCCTTTTTCTAAGTCGTATTCCACTATCCCGGCAACACATTGCGACTCAACATGTAGCCTTTTCACAAAACTGTCTTGAGAAGTCCCGAAAATCCAAAGAAAGGATTTTTCCCAAAGAAACAAAACAGAGGAATTTCTGAGGGCTCTTTTTCAACAGTCGATAAATGAGCCATCAAAGGTTTGCAAAGGACATCGCCAATTTCAAACTCTTGCTGAACAAACTCCATTCTCAACCTTTCTTTCATAAATTATGATCTACATTGTAGAGAAGATAGAGCTAAATTTCAGTCAAAATCAATCGAAGTGACCTAAATTTTCATGAATTAAGCTAGACTGTGCATGAAATGCGCGAAAGGAGTGGAATCCTGACAAAAGTTCTGACATAATGCCCATGTGATTTGTGTGTATATGGCGAGTATATCAGAACAAAATCTGTTGATTTTGAACGGGTAAAAAAAGTGGGCAAGTAGGATTTGAACCTACGACCAGCGGGTTATGAGTCGCCTGACCTTCCACAAACCAGCATAAATGAGAATACATAATTAACTTTTTTGGTTTTTGTCATGAACATGTCCATGCAACTGAAAATGAGCTGGAGGTGGATCTGTTGGTACATGAATGAGTTCAACATCGTGATCGTGATGATCAATTTTCAGAAAAGCCGCCTCTAGGACAACCGCAAAACCTATACGATTCATACGACTATGATTAGCGTCATGATTTCCTCTGATACAGATTTTGTTGCCCTTCAGCTTAGCACAAATTGATTGTAAATATTGAACACTGCCTAACCCAAAATCACCTAAGAAGAAAACTTGATCATCCTCAGCAACAAATAGATTCCAATTGTCAATAAGTGCACAGTCCATCTCTTCAACATTGGCAAAGAGACGGTTTGCATATTTGATTATTAGCATGGGAAAAGTGTGTATCTGCAACGAACCATTTTTTCATTCAAAACTCAGGTGTTGACTAGTAATTCTTCAAATGATAATAATGCATACAGAATCAAATAAGTGCAAACATATTTATCATATGAAACCAAGAAAAAATGATCCCATAGAAATTTTTCGGCAACATAACGGTATCTTGCGTACAGCGGAAGCAATAAAATTAGGGATACATCCTGTTCATTTGTATAGATTACGTGACGAAGGCATTCTTGAATCTTTAGGTCGAGGAGTTTTTCGATTAGCTTCTATGCCGGATTTTTCGGAGCCTGACTTAGTCTTGGTTGCAAAAAGAATTCCTCATGGGATTATTTGTCTAATTTCAGCTTTAGCCTATTACGAACTGACAACTCAAATTCCTCATTTTATCTATATAGCTTTACCAAGAACTGCAAGACTCCCAAAACCAAATTACCCTCCATTGCGGTTTTTTTGGTATTCCAAAGATTCTTATAACTCCGGTGTTGAAACAATTTCAGTTAGCGGGTTTCCGGTCAAAATTTATAACATCGAAAAAACTTTAGCTGATTGCCTAAAATTTAGACAAAAAATTGGTATGGATGTTGTTTTAGAGGCATATAAAGAGTATTGGAGAAAAGGAAAAACAAATCTTGATAAGCTTTACGACTATGCTAAAATTTGCCGCGTTGAAAATATTCTTCAGCCCATCATTGAAACAATTGTGAGTCAATAACGATGAATATTGAAAAGAAAAATTTACAAGAATCGATTTATACTAAATTAAAAAATATTGCCTTAAAGAAAAATCGACCTACCCAAGAAGTCCTCCGATATTATGCGATGGAAAGGTTCTTATACCGGTTAAGCGTTTCAAACTATAAAAACTCATTCTTTTTAAAGGGTGGCTTAATGTTAATGGTGTGGGATCCAGCTACTCACCGCGCAACCGTTGATATCGATCTATTGGCAAAAGCTAATAACTCGATTGAAAATATTTCACAAATTCTAAAAGAAATTTGTTCATATCCTGTTTCTCAAGATGGCATTGAATTTGATTCCACTGCTCTAAACCTTGCTGAATCTCAAATTGAAACCGAGTACACTGGCCTGTCTGCTCGTTTTTCTGCGCATTTGCATACAGCAAAGCTTCCATTACGCATCGATATTGGCTTTAGTGATAAAATTTTTCCTAAGCCAGCTAATTTAGATTATCCAACTTTATTAGACTTTCCCTCTCCACAGCTTCGGGGATATACACCAGAAACAATGATTGCAGAAAAGTTGGATGCAATGGTGAAACTCGGTCTTGCTAACAGTAGAATGAAGGACTTTTATGATGTGTGGACGATGGTCAATCAGTTTCAAATTACATCAGAAAAAATAGCACCTGTTATTCGGGACGTATTTCAAAACCGCAAAACTGTAGTTCGAGAAGTTCCAAAAGCTTTTTCTGAAGCTTTTTATAATGCTCCAAAAACGCTAGAACGCTGGGAGTCCTTTCTTAAAGGTATTGGACACGATCCGATCCCCCTTGAGAAAGTTGTGTTAGAAATTAAGGATTTTTTTCTTCCTTTATTGCCCAATGGCAATTACGAATAGTTAAAATTTTATATAAATACGGAAAATAGCATCGGATGAAAAAATCTTTCAATCAATTTCAAGACAAAATTATCAGGCATGGGGCTTATGGCGTTGTATTACAAGATGCCAAAATCCTCCTTACTCAAAAGAAAACAGGGCCTTATCAAGGTTTGTGGGGGCTTCCTGGAGGGGCTATAGAATTCGGTGAAACCCCAGAGGAAACTCTTAAACGAGAGTTGTTAGAAGAGTCTTCTCTAGAAATTCTTGGACTAGAACTTCTAAATATAGCCACAGCCACTGGTGAATATAATAAAAATGGCGAACCTTATGGTTTTCATCAAATTGGATTGATTTATCGAGTAGTAAACTGGATAAAACAATTGAGTGTTACCCCTGAAGAAGAAAATCGCTGGGCTTCGCTAAATAATATTACGCATCAAGAGCTGACTCCGTTTGCTCGTCATGCGATCGCAAATTTGCCGACAAATAAAACCTGGAGACCCAACAACTCTATTCGAGGCAAGGTAATTGGCCTGGCAAAACACGAAAATCGATTGCTTGTTTGTGAGGTACTTAATGATGATGGAGTTTTAAAAGGGTGGAGTCCTATCGGAGGAGGAATTGAATTTGGTGAAACTGCTCAAGAAGCCCTTAAACGTGAAATTCAAGAAGAGCTTGGGTGCCATGTCTCAATCACAAGCGACCCTATAATATGCGAAAACATTTTCGAGCATCATGGAGTTAAAGGTCATGAGATTATTTTTGCCTTCCCTATTAGGCTTGAAGATCAGGCAATATATGGCAAGAATCGTTTTCAGATTCACGAATATAAAGGAAGTAGTCACTGGGTAGAATGGATTCCTATCGAACATTTTGAACAAGGTAGAGCTGTATTATTTCCTTCAATTTTGACAAACAAGATAGCTGCTATTTAAAAAATTTTAAAATAACTTAACACCTAATCTTTAATCATAGGTCTGACAGATTGAGCTAAATCTAAAAACAAGCTTGGATCAAGATTATCCTCAACTTGCCAGCACGCCGCTAAGACAAGGTGCACGTAGTACCATTGAAAGACCTCATTATGGTCAAAGTCGAAATATTTTGAGATAAAGATCAGGTCGTTTTTTGGATCTTCAACATATGCCCACATTTCATTAATAGGAGAACCAATTACACCTTTAGGATCTATGATAAGCCAATCATCACCATTTGATAAAATATTGTCCTGGTGCAAGTCTCCATGAAGCAGAACTGAAGTGCTTTGTGTCTTCAAAAGAATATTTTTTATTGTTCTGGCTTTTTCAAGATGAAATAGAGGGATATTCCATTTCTTATCTAAAGCTGCCAACCATTCTTTGATATGTGGAAATTGATTGTCTTTTGGTAGAGGAGCTTGATGCAATTTTTTCGCCACATCACAAGCAATTTTTATTGCGTCTAGGTGTCCTTTAGGAGATTGGTTTTTTAAAACGTTCCCAAACATCGCTCTTTGAAGTAGCAATGCTTCTTTTGTACGAGCTAATACCTCTACAACACCAAAATCTGCGAAAGCCGTAAGAGCTTTGGCTTCTTTATCTAAAGATAATTCGTCTAAACTTATCTTCAATACGATGGGATTGCCTTTTTGGTACCCTTCTAAAACATAGTTGTACGATAGATTAGGGAAGGCATGAAGACGATTTAATTCCCATAACGCTGCGATTCGTTCTACTTTTTCTGGTAAATCGGCAAGCCACGTTTTTCCTCGATTTTTATAAATACTGGCAATATTTTGCTCAAAAGGATTCATATATTCTCTAATCTGTTGCTTCCAAATCGATATAAATCGGATGCCGATTCCCATTGACTAATTGTAGTTTGAATGGCATTTTTTAATTGCTGAAAGAGTTTGGGTCTTTCTGGAGGATTGTCCATTAGCTGTACAATATTTACAAAGTCGATAATGAAAACTGAGCGTTGCCATTCAGAAGGTAAATTGCCTCCTGAATTTACATATCCACTTTCTAAAGCACTTAGGTCGAGTGGGAATTGGTGACGATGGCGCAAAAGTATAGAAAAATCAAGTATTCTAATACCTGCATGAGCAAATTTCCAATCCAATACAAAGACTTTTCTAATGTCAGTGTAGAGTAAATTCACAGGCTTAGAATCAGAATGTGTAAGGCATATATTGTCATTTTTAACCGTTGGGAAAAAATCTTTATTTTCTTTAATGAAGGCAATCGCTTCATCAGTCAGTTTTTCACCCAGTCGAGATCTTACATTCTTGCTACTAGACAAAACAGAATGAGTCTCTTCAAAATAAGTGCTTGGATCTAGTTCAAAAGTGTGTCCAATCGCAATACCATCACCAAAAAGTCCAGCTTTAGGGAATTTGAATGAATGGATGGATGCAAGTATGCGCCAAGCTCACATAAGACAAAGAAGTTTTATACTGGCTTGGAATCCCAGATATGTGGATCCCTGAACAAATTCAAAAATAGAATAAGCCCATGACTCATAAGAGTCATCATCGTAGATAAGTTTAGGAGTTGCAACACTGTTATCAATGAGCTGGTGAATAACTTTTTCGGTTTTACAATGAGTTCGATCTCTAGCATAAATTCTTAAGACAAATGAATCAGATCGTATTTGAAACTGATAAGTGGTATTAAGAGCACCACCAAAAAGAATTTTTCATCCATTTAGCTGTTGGCAAACTGGAAACGCTTTGCGCATCAAAGCCAAAAGCTGTTTTGGTGATCTAAGAGAATGTGTTGAATGCTTCTTTCTACTTTCACTGCATCCCTCCTTCCTTCAATTGCTCAATAGCTTGGGCAAGTCTTTGACTGCCATGCACTCTTCGTCCTTTTTCCTGGAATAAATAGTTGAGGGGGATTTCAGCGATTAAAAACCGTTCTTTTCCTTCTTGACTACGTGCGATTTCACGACCATCTGGATCGTAAATTACGCTATGACCTGGACAAACTAATGTGCCATCATTGTTGTAAATCCAATCAGCAGCAATAAGCCAACAACGATTTTCATGAGTTCGAGCAATAAAATGACTATAGTATGGAGGACGTTTTGCATAAGCATGATCCGAAGAAACTTTATTGCACATGGGTGAAAAAAGAATTGTTGCCCCCTGCAATGCAAGAATACGTGCAGGTTCAAAATAGTTAGTGTCGAGACAAATCACGACTCCAAATGTAATGCCTTTACTGTTGAAGCAAGAAAAAGTAGCGCCTGATGCAAAATAGTGGTGATAAAGGTAATGCTTTCTTTGTACACCAAGAAAATTGCCATTTTCAATAATGGCAGCTGAATCAAAAATCTGATTGTAATCTCGTTCATTAAAACCGATAATTACAGTTGCCGTGGAATTTCTAAAGACTTTAAGCCATTCTTTAAAATCCATTCCTTCAACCTCGAGAGAATTTTCACGAGCTAAATTCTCTTCAGCATAGTAGCCAGTTAGAGATCCCTCAGGAAGACATAAAAAATCGATATGCTTGGAGGCAGCTTCCTCCAAGATGTTTTGAATCTGAGCTTTTCGATCATGAAGGTCAATAGCTGGAGTATATTGATATGCTGCTACTTTAATCATTTTTATCTCATAAGTTCTTTCTCAACATAAACATCTTAGACTCTTTTTCGTAGCCTTCTCGAGTAAATTCAATTGAATATCCGAGCTTTTGATAGAAAGGAAGGGCTTCCCAGTTCTCCATTCGTTGAAATGACCATATCGGGCAATTCCAAGTTGCTTCCACCTGTTGTTTCATAAACAAATAAATCGCATTTACTGACGCCCAATTCTTGCATCAAGCCATTTCGCAATCCTTGATAAAAAATATCATGGGCTTTTTTTTGCACGGGTAACTTGTCATTTTTTAAAAATTCGAAGTTGATAACATTTTTTTATTTTTTTGGGGATTAAATACAGTTTTAAGTAAACGAGATAGGTCGAAGGGAGGAAATTTCAAATCGATTTTGGATTCATATATTTGCGGTCTTATGCATAGACATCTCCTGACTAAAATCTCGAAAAATTATATTCCTATAACTTTATAGATGAAGGATAGTGCCTATAGTGTCAATAAAAAAAATTGACACAAGTTTCTTTATGTGTTCTCTGTAATAAAACAAAGATCACAATTACAATTGCACAGTCAATTTTTTTTGTGTTTTTCTAAATAATTTTTAAGACATACTGCGTTATTGTGCTCAGTATCTTTTGAGCTGTATAATAAAGTAATATTGTCTTTGTGGAGAGCTTTCAAAATAGGTTCTAAGGCTTCTTGGTTTTCATCCAATTCTTCGAAATATTTCTTTTGAAACTTCTTCCATTTCGCAGGGTCATGAGAAAACCATTTTCTTAAATCTGTGCTTGGGGCCACTTCTTTTAGCCATTCATCCATTTTTAAGTCTTCTTTTTTAACTCCTCTAGGCCATAATCGTTCAATTAAGATTCGAAGACCATCTTCTTTGGAAGCCGGATCATATACTCTCTTAAGATTAATTTTCACAATGTTGCTCCTTATTTTCATCTTTTCGAGGTTAATAACCTGAAAATTCCTCTGTACGAAGTATGTCATCATCAATACCGCATTCATTGAGCGCTTTATGTATGGACGTTACCATTTTTGCTGGTCCTGAAATATAATATATTGGTTTAGATACATCGTTGACATATTTGGATATAATTTTGCAGTCTATGTGGCCTGTTTCACCATTCCATGATTTTTTAAATTTATCCATCGATGTCATTACCGGAATGAATTTGAAATTAGGATTTTGTTTTTCAAGCGTTTGAAATTCTTCTAAAAATGCTGTTGTTTCAGGGGTGTGATCGAAATAAAATAGATAAATCTGATAAGGAAGTTTGTCATGGATAGCTTGAAGGATCATGCTTCTTGCGGGTGTAATTCCAATTTCTCCTGCAATAATGACAGCAGGGATAGCTTGATTGTGATGTAATTTAAAAGAGCCGTGAGGAGCATCAAGAATGAATTCTGTGTCGAGAGGCATCTTTTGAATGGAGTGCTTGAACGCAGTATCCCGTAATCTGGTTGCTACCATGATTTGATCAGAAGAAGGCTCTGATGCAATCGAAAATCCGCGCACACTCCTTCATTATCAGTTTCTGGAGGATTTGTTATAGTGAAATCATCCCATTGTCCAGGCTTAAATGTGAATCCGCTAGGTTTTGTGAAAAAAAAAGCCATAGTGTCTTTAGCCACTATCTTGCAATCCTTTAATTTAACTTTGTAAATTGGCATAAGACTCCTTCTGTTAATTCCTTAGATATGATCACAAAAAGCGGCATATTTTAAACTCGTCAAGGATTTTGGAATCAAGTGATATTGGTTCTCACAGTGCTTCTTCTCTTTTTTCCTGTTTTTAAGATTAATTTTCAACTCTATTCTATGACTCCTAGCTTCGATAATTTTTCGAGAAGAAAATGAAAATAAATCAATCCTGCATAAGGATTCCATTCCTTTTCAACTTTTTTAATCCTGTTAAAATCTGGCTTTTTCCGAAGCTTAAGAAGATTTACAACACTTTTATTAATTGCAACGTCGTCACCTGGTAGAATCTCTGTTTTCCCAAGACCTCTCAGTAAAGTATATTCAGCAGGCCATCGTCCAATGCCTTTAATGCCACATAATAATTTGATGATTTCTTCATTAGATAATTTATCAAGATCGCAAAAGGTTTTTTCATTAACTATAGTTGAAGCAATCAATATCAAAGTTTCACTTTATGTTGGCTAAACCCTAAAGCCATCAATTCTTTTATTGTACACTTCATAATTACACAAGGTTCTGGAAAAGAATAATTTATATGACCATTTTTTTCAAAAGAGCTTCCAAACTTTTGCGTCAAATTGTTTAATAACCCAAACTTTGGGTTTAGGTGTTTAGGCTTAAACAAGATACATAAAATTTGAATGACAAAAGACCTCAACATGATTTAAAA
>NZ_BASL01000784.1:0-273 GCF_000648255.1 Candidatus Protochlamydia sp. R18
GGGTTTTATACACTTTGAAAAGTGGTTGTCAGTGGCGTATGTTGCCAAAAGAATATCCTAAATGGGAAATATGCTATTATTATTTCACTCTTTGGTCCAAAAAAGATCAACAAACTCCTAAAAGTATTCTAGAACAAGTTTTAAAAAAAATCGTTGGAGAGGTTCGACAAAGCAGTGGTCGGAACGAGAAAACCAGTTTTATCATAGTTGATGCGCAAAGCGTTAAGAATACCGATACAGCTGAAAGTAAAGGCTATGATGCAGGAAAAAAAA
>NZ_BASL01000783.1:0-7692 GCF_000648255.1 Candidatus Protochlamydia sp. R18
CACCATCTTAAGACTTTTCCTAGTAAAGTCATCCATAATTGTTAGAATCCGAAGGCGCCTTCCATTGGCTAATGCATCTGAAACAAAGTCAAGAGACCATCTTTGATTTGGCCTAGAAATCTCCTCAGGTCTTATTCTAGAACCTAAAGCTCTCTTTCTTCCACCCCTTTTTCTGATTTTGAGACCACTCTCTTTGTACAGTCGGTATACTTTTTTATGATTAATCTTTAATCCTTCCTTCTTCAGCAAGAGACAAATTCTTCGATACCCAAACCTTCTTCTTTCATGAGCTATCGAAATCATTTTATCCTTTACTTCTGTATCATTCTTCATTTTATGCTTATAGCGCCCAACAGACCTATCGAAAGCAAGTAAACGACAAGCTCTCCTTTGACTTATGCCATGGCGGATGGTTAGATCATTCATAGCCTTTCTCTTAGCCTGCGGGCCTACCACTTTTTTGACAAAAGATCCTTCAAAGCCACATTATCAAGAGCATAATCAGCTACAAGCCTTTTTAATTTCCTGTTTTCTTCTTCTAGAGCTTTTAATCTTTGTGCTTCAGATACACTCATTCCACCAAATTTGGCTTTCCATGAGTAATAAGTAGCGGGAGCTATGCTATATTTACGACAAACTTCAGCTACTGCTGAGCCTGCTTCTACTTCTTTGAGTATTTGAATGATGTGTTCTTCTGAAAATCTTTTTTTCATTGGTTCGTTTCCTAGAATTTATTTATTTTAACACGAACCTCTATTTCTTCTTGGATGATTTTTAGGGGGCAAGGTCAAAATTTTAGAAGAAAAGAAAATCATCGCCAAAATTCAATTCTTCTTTGAAATGCATGGTAACAGCCGCTTCACTGATTGGCACGATGATGAGGTTAAAACCTACAATAGAGCAGGTTTCAAAAAAACTGAAGATGATAGGATCAAATACTACGTTTTGGAAGAGGTCTTTAAAAATGAAACCTGTCAAAGAGCTGACTGGAAGCAAGCAGCCAAAGAATTAGTAAAGAAAGTTTACCTTAAGCCTTCTACCGATGCGAAATCAACACGCACTGAAAGCCTCGTGGCCTTAAGAAAAGAGTAAGATCGCACCCAAAAGAGAGTCAGTCAAATGTATAACGATAAGCTGGATGGATGGATTGACGAGAAAATGTACCTCTAAAAAGTGAGAGAATACAAAGCTCGACAAGCTGAAATCGTTAAGCAGATGGCGTGCTATGAGAAAGCAAATCAAATATTTTATATAACTCTCAACATGGTAATGAACTTGGCGTATCGTGCTAGGGAAAACTTCGAAAGTTTTGGAATGAATGAAAAACGGCAACTTTTAAATTTTGTGTTTCAAAATTTGAAATTAGACGGTAAAAATTTATCCCTATACAGTTATGAGCCTTTTACTACGCTAGTGAACTATAAAAAGTGCCCAAAAGAATGGGGCAACTTGGGATTGAACCAAGAAACGGAACGAGTTATAAGGGCGGTGGTTCACCACATTACCCAAAACCATCAGTCTCTAATGGTGAAAATGCTACGGGATTTTATTGGTTTCAAATGGCTGACTAGGTTGTTTGTTGCACCACCATTGCGCCGCGTATTAGTGATACCTTTCGGCTTTTCTCAGTCATTTCAATCAATAATCTTTGCAGAATCTACTTTGCTTTTTAAAAGATGAAGCTCAAGAAGATCGGCAGCAGCCTAACAATACTTTCGTATACTTAACTTGACAAGTTTGTACGGTAATGCCTGATTAACCTACTAATAATGCATGAGATTTTCAAATATATTTTGCTATGGAGTTGACACTCCATAGCTTTTAAGGACTTTACACTTTCTTCATTACTACAATTACTCGTTTAAACATCGAGAAGCACTTTTTGGCTTAGATAAAATTTTTAAAAAGTCTCGAAATTTTTCCTTTAAAGACCTAAAGCTAGAAGTACTTTTTTGATTTTTATTAATTTTATTTTCCAGATCTGTAAGTTCTTCATTTAAAGCCCTATATTTCTCATCTTTTTCTAAATAACCCAATTCTATTGAACGTTTTAGCTCGAACTTAGCCTCATTTACAAGCTTTAAAGCATTCCCTTTATCGTTTTCCTTTTCCAAGATGTCTTCAGCTGTAGTCAACAAAGTAATTACTTTGATTGTTGGTATAGGAAAAGTTTGGTGCATCTCTACTAATGTATTAAGTGCTATGTCCAATACCAAACTTGCTTCCGAAGCTTGTTTCAGTTCCAACAATCTTGCCGCTTTTTTGAGTGCTTCAGGATAATACGCAAGAGGCAAACAATAGGTAACAACATCAATCTCACTACATAAGAGATTAAGCAAGGCACGACTAACTGGATAATTTTTATAGTCAATGTTTTTTTTAATCAGTTTCTCAATTCCATTTATCTTATTTAGTTCTACAGGTGCACTATCAATAACTTTAATAGCAAAATCTACAGGTAGCAAAGCATTCTCAGGATGACGAGCTAATAAGACATCACTTTTACCAGTGGCACTTTCAACAGCAGACAAAGCTTCTGCAATTTGTCCATTCTTAATAAAATTAATGGCCTTCTTTGTTTCATTCACAATAAAAATAGCGTCAGGAACAAGAATTTTTTGTACCTCTTCTTTAGCTTGCTGGGTTTGATTTTGAATATCTTTTTGTGCTTGCGCCTGATTTTGAAAAGTAACTTTTTGAGATAAATTAGAAAGGTCTGCTTCTGCAGTTAAATTAGCCATGCAGGCTGTAAGACTTAAAATTACGACTAAACACATTTTAAAGGACATTAGAAACCTCCTAGTTATTAAAATTAGAGACCAAAAACACATCAATTTTTAATTTTTTTTAACCTTAGTATTAATAATATTTAACTGTAATTTCATTAATAACTCCTAATACTCTTACTAAATTGCGTATTGAACTCTCTGCCTCGCCTTTTTGAAAAGGGAAATCTATTTTTCTAGATAATATACATAACCTTGTTCTAAGAGCTTCTTTATTTTTAAAGGAAATTAATACGTTCCAGCGAAAAGTTTTCTAGCACAGCTTTAACAATATACATATCCATATCTGTGAGTTTTGCTTTTTTAACTAGAGCGACTATTAATTCACTTACTTCTATTTTAACAACAATTCAATCCCTAATTTTACCTTAAGATTTGTCACCTTTTCATCTGAACGAACAATTTTCTTTCTAGCTGCAACAAAAACCATCAAGGGCATCTAAATAAAGAAAATTCAATTTAATAAGTATATTTTCATAAACTTTAGGGTCCTCTCTCTTCGTTTTTTTTTACTTCCGCAATGATGAGAGGTTTCACGGCTTTACATTTAATTTATTCCTTTTACTTTTAATTTAAATAAAAATTTAAACTGAAAACTCACTCGATTAAATTAATTACTTTTTATTGATTTTTACTTTTTTTTTGATATATCGATTTAGTTTCTTGAATGAATTGAGATGAGCTATGATAAATAATATCATCAATTTCATCGATTAAATTGAGAAGACCTAAGCTTGCTAACTTTTTCATGTCGCTTTTAAAAAAATCGATAATTATCGCTTTATTCATTGAAAATGTGGCTTTTTGAAGAGTTGCTTCAATATTTGAAAATTGAAGTTTCTTTTTGCTATTGATTTTGAGGTAACCTTGTTTTTCTGGATTTTGTAATTTAGAGGGATTTGATTTAAAAGTATTGTTCATCTTCTTTACCTCATTACTTATCTAACTAAAAACTTCAATGCTTTTATAAAAATAATTTATTCCTCCTATAATTACCTTGCAAGGCAAACTTTTATCTGTTTATAAACTTCTTTACTTTTTAACTACTTGATAACACAGTATTTTTTATATTGTGCGCCTTAAATTACAATTATTAGCAATAGCTTAAAATAAGCAAAATAACAATTTAAAAGATTTCAATTTATAAAAATTGTTTAAAATCTTCTGTAACTTTTTATAGCTGAATTGACGATGTGAATTATGCATGATAAGTTTGAAATTAGCTGATTTTTCATCAAAAACCAGATATAATTATTTTTATATTAAAATTTTTTAACTATGAGGAATTAATATGAGCTTTTCTATAACAGGTAATTTATTAACAGAACTTTTTTTTAAGACCAGATATTACAAATACAAATTTTTTAAGAATTACTAAAACAAAAAATATTACTACCTATCGTTTAGCAGTAACTGAATTTGAAGCTTGTGATGGCCTCTTAAAAATGATTTTTCCAAGGCCAACTTTCATAACAAGAAAAAGCCAGAATGTATTCTCACCATCTGAAAATAGCTCAGGCAGTAAACCATGATAACTGAAGCTTAAGGTTTCATGGTTTAAGGCTTTTGAGGAAGTCCACCAGCCATTTTAGAAAGTGCATACATTAGGAAAAATAAAAAGCGCACGCTTTATAACAGAGAAACCTAGATTAGACTTTTTCCGGTTTGATCAAGTATCGGGCCAATTGACTTTGACATCACTTTTCGACCATTTGCCACAGAGAGAAAGGATTGTTCATCAGGTAGCCCAGTAATTGAGTCCCCTTATGTTGGAGGGTTAAATTTTTTATTTTTTGTGCAAACTATTTCTAATAGGGTTGCATGAATATAAAAAAACCTTTAAATTTTTTAGATGAACGGCTAACTAACTTAAGGAGAATATATGAAAACTATAGAGATCATCGCCCCTATTTTATTAGTCATTGGGGGTCTTAACTGGGGACTAGTCGGTCTATTCAATTTCAACCTCGTAGAATTTATTTTTGGCCAATTTCCTGTGGTTGCCAGAGCGGTTTATGCAATCGTTGGATTGGCTGCCGTGTACCACATATTTCAATGGAAAACCATTCAAGATTACTGGAAATAGGGATTCCGATACTTGAATTTGTGCAATTTTTGATTGAAGATTCTAGAAAATGGAGATGAGCGCAAAAATTTAAAATGATGTGACCAAGAACATTTCTATTTTTCCCGGCTCCATACTACATGTGTACCCTTTATTATCCTAAAATTCTGCGAATTTAAGACAAATAAGAATAAATCATGGATAAAAAGACCATCCTCATTTTTGAGGCATGTAGGGGTATTGCGTGGGCGCTTGCAAAGCGCCCTTTAAATAAAATATTAAAGAATTATTTTTAAATACAACTAGATTTAGCTATTTAGGACAACAACGATTATCTTTCGTTTTAATAGCCGAAAGAGAAGCTTCTAGGGTAATTAAGAATCTCTAGTATTTCACTAACATTGATTCTTCGTCTAAACGAGACTAAAAGTGCCTGCTGGACAGTTTTGAAAAATTCACAATCTCAAATTTTGGCTTCCTTGCAAGACATGTTGGACGACAAAATACCCAATGCTTTTAGCTCCAACAAAGAAGATCCCCTCATATTCTGTTTTTTATCAATTAGTGCTAGATAGTATTCTCTCTTGTTTTCGGCTGATATCACTCTATTGCATTTTCTTGCTTTGCTGCATTATATTGAATTAGCAAAAAGACTGCCGCCGAAATTCAGGCGTTGATTTTTTAGAAGCGCAGTTCACATCTTCATGTTAGAGGTAGATTTAACATGTTTCTATACTCTTGATGATTGTATTGAGTTCTATAATGACATTTTGAATGTTCTCTGGAAGCTTCAATTTCTGAGCTGCATGGCCTAAATTTTTGATGTGTGCAACCCAGAGTTTTTGCATTAGCTTGAGCTCATTTGTTTTGAAATCAATAAGCTCAAGAGTCGTACCGCGATTGCTAAACGTATTCTTTAACGATACTTGCAACTTGTTAAAGTTAATCATATGTGGTTCGCGCGCGAGTAGAAGCAGGTCATGATAGTCCTTCATACGGCTATTAGCAGCTCCCTTAGAAAGCACTGTCTCAAGCTTTTCTGCAAAAATTGTTTCGGAAGGATAGACAAGCAAGGAAATTTCACCTTCAAACATTGGCTTACCCTTGTACTGAAAGAAGTGCAATTCGCGAGTGGTGGGCGTGACTACGTCTCCTATGCCTACATCGATCTGAATCTTATCCCTCATGCGGCCAAATGTTGCTTTCAAACCGACGCGATATCCTGGATAGTCCATATGAGGCTGTTCTAAAAGCTCTATTCCTTCATAACTGAACGAAAATCCATCTTCTGATTCTATTGCGATAACCTCTTCTATAGCTTCCTTTATCTCGTCTTCACTGGCGTTTATGCTTGTGAGTAAAAAATCGAGATCAGTCGTCTCTCGTCCAATTTCCATGAGGTAGGCGAGAAGAAAACCTCCTTTAAAAATGAATTGTTGAGTATATGTTGATCGAGATAATCGGGATAAAAACCGTTCTAGAAGCAGCTTTTTCCAGCACTCATTGAAATTGATACCTCTTTCTTTAGAAATAGCTTGAAGACGATCTTTTAGTCCTTGTTCATTCATGTTGTTGCCGTGATAAGGTAGGGGGCAATGTTAAATCTAAGTTTTTTTGCGTACGACTGCAGTTTTTTAAGATCCAATCGCATTGTCCCTTTTTGGAATAAAGCCATTTTTAAAGCTTTGATGGCTGTTTCTCGACTCAGTAGCCTAAAGGAATCGATGATGGTCCGTTCGCGATTAAATATAGGAATGCGAACACCTCCCAGGTCAAGTTCTGTTTTTCCAAGCTCCATATTGCGGAATCTCACAATTCTCACTTTAGCACCTCTGCAAATGGAAGTAGTATGTGGTACAGCAATCCAATGTTCTCGCGGGATTTCCTCAGTTATATCGTGGATAGCTAGTGCAGAGATGAGGCAAATAACCCCATTGGGTACAGAATTTACAGCCTCTATAAGGTCCTCCCATCGAAAATTTTCAGGAGATCCTTGATAGTCTGTACTTTGGTAAATGCCGCGCCCTAGCCGTTTAATTAATCCTTTCTTAATATAGTAGCCAAGATGAGCAGCAGAAACCCCAAATTGTTTAACATCATTTGCAGTAAATGAGGGTTGAGCAAAAAGCGGACGAATAATACTTAGGTTTGTAGGTTTTTTCATAGGTTATCTCCTGTATTCAATTTAACAGAAACACCCAATTCCATCAACTGGGTTTTTGTGTTAAATTTTAAATCAAGAGATTTCAATAGACTACTGAAATAAACCTGATCAAAGATCAATCCTTTTTATTTTTTCTAAGTTTTTTGTATAAGTATACCATTTTAAAATCAGGTCTATAAGTATTCAACTTCGAATAAAAGATCAAACCCATTCTGCTTATAAAAAGCGTACGTATTTATGTAGTTGGGGTCCTTAACCATAGCATCATCATGGACAATCTGTGAAGAAGTTTCGGTTTGAAGATTTAGAAATTTTTTGATACATGCTAATCAAACTTTTCATGGCATACCTTGCAGTTTTTGCGATTCGTTTGACTTAAGCCGATAAAAAACATGTTTTTTAAGGGATGACCATCCGAAAGCTTAAGGATAGTCAAAGTCATTAATTTTATCATGATTCATACCGATCTTTCTCATGACATATCGGGAGCGCATATTTTGCATGGCAGTAAAAGAAACAATTTCTTCGAGTTTAAACATATCAAATCCGTATTGTAAGAACCTGTTTAAAATCTTTTAATCGTGTATAATTGCTTTCAAAAAAATTTTGTAGGCAATAATGACGCATTCTTATCCAAGCGATATTTCTAGAGAACAATTTGATAAAATCAAGCCAAT
>NZ_BASL01000782.1:0-2879 GCF_000648255.1 Candidatus Protochlamydia sp. R18
TTGATTTTAGAGCTTACTTTTATGTGTTAATCTTTGGAACGTGCTTTTTTTCCTCCGAATTTAAAGGCAACAAATTTTTTAGAAAATCCTCCCGAAATGGTATTATTTTTCCCTTTAGAACAGACTATGGGAAGCTCCGAAGAGGATAATCCATCGAGAGTAAGAGAGAAAGAAGTACCTACTAGGCTGCTACCTTGTGCATCATCGTATATAAATTTAAAGACCTCTTGACTCTGAAAATAAGCACTGTGACCTTTCACAACGGAAGTGGTATTAATTAGGCAAACATTTTTTGCGATAGGTTTTTGCTGTATATTTTCACTGAGACGTCCAAGAGGTTGCGTAGAATCGATAACATGCAGCCATGGCAGGACTTTATCATTGCAGGAATAAAGCACATAGATGTTTTTAGCATTAGATAATGCCCGCTTCAAAGTGGTACATCCTTGACCATCACATTCAAAAATACTTTTTTCTTCAAGTGCTCCTCCAAGAAGGAAGAGTTTATCAATTTTTAGATCGATGCTTTGATTTAACGCGTGCATGGCAACTATTGTTCCCATGCTATGAGCTACAATGTCTACGCGTTCCGCTACTGATCGTATTGAATGCAATATCTCCGGTAGACGCTTTTCAGCTGCGTGCAATCCATTCTCTTTTGCTTGATTATATTGGTAAAATTTTGCGCAAGCAGGATATAAATAACCAATAACAGTGTCATATCTATTCCCAACTTTATCGGCAACGTTTCGTAATGTTTTCAATGCATTCTCATGTTTTACTGTGAATCCATGAATGAGAATTAAAATTTTACGATTAGAAAAATTTTTAAGATTAAAATCTGTGTATATTTGTATGTTTTCTTCCAAGTAAATTTGAACAGTAGAAGAAATAAGTTTGACATTCACTATTTGGGTCTCAGGCCAAAATTTATGCCGATCGGTAAAGTTCATACGATCGCTAATCAAATAAAGTTCTTTCTCAGAATCAAAGCTAGGACTAGAACTTTCGTCATCAGAGCTATGAACAGAACTTTCGTCCTTCGTTGAGACTTTTTGACTTATCACATCACTTTTTTTCTCACTATCCAAACAAGGTGGATTTGTATGTGTGTCGATTATGTCTAACAGACTATCAAAATACGCTTGTTCAGCCTTTGAATAAGCATGTATATGAAAAAGTGGTTTAGAATCCGGACTATCATAAATGTCATAATTCATTAAGACCTCCTAACGTGTTATTATAAGCATTTGTATACAACCTAATAAATTGGAAGTATTAATTTGTTAATTTAAAAACTGTTATTAATTCAATAATATAATAAAAATTTAATAGAATTATTATATTAAAATGTTTAAGATAATTCCATCAAAAAAATGTATAATTAAATTTATTAATTTTCAACGAATCAGTAAGAAACTATTAGAAAGCTTAATTTACCTTCAAAAATTAGTCCTATTTATTAAACCTATTGTTATTTCAAACATTTGATTATATCCTTCAATATTGTCAAATAAATTTTATTACATAAATATTCTATTTTATGACATTCATGCTCTAATAAATGAAAATGTAGGATTGTGCGACAAAACACTAATTTTAATTCCTCTGAATTAGCTATGGAGCTAATCAAGAATGTACGAATGACTTTTTTTCAAGAAATGCTTATTTCACTGAATTTGGGAGAATTTGTAATAAATAAAGTTGCTTAATTTATTTGAGGCTCAACATGAATTTAACAGATATCTTTCTAGGAAAAAGAAAATTCTTTGTGAAACAAAATTTATCGAAAAGTTTTTAGTAGTAAACTGGAAAATAAAGAATTGTATTTTAAAGCAGACTACAAAATGCGATAGCAAGGAAAGAGTTGCTTGAAAATAAATTCTCAAAAAATAACTGTATTTCGTTTAAAACTTAAGTTTTTTAGGAAAGCCTCCTTTTTGAAAATTTTTACTTGGTAGACAAAATTATACGGAAGATACGCTTGTTCTGATCTTTAAAACACGCAACTTTTGATCATACAACTATTTATTTTAGTAAGGATTGTATTGCTCGAATAACTTAAGCTCAAAATTTTTCGTTTTTATTCCTCATTCTATGCATAGGATAAGTTAATTGGCTCTAAAATGAAGGTAAAAATTACCCATTTGGCTGGAATTTGGCCTTGATTTTAGAGCTTACTTTTATGTGTTAATCTTTGGAACGTGCTTTTTTTCCTCCGAATTTAAAGGCAACAAATTTTTTAGAAAATCCTCCCGAAATGGTATTATTTTTCCCTTTAGAACAGACTATGGGAAGCTCCGAAGAGGATAATCCATCGAGAGTAAGAGAGAAAGAAGTACCTACTAGGCTGCTACCTTGTGCATCATCGTATATAAATTTAAAGACCTCTTGACTCTGAAAATAAGCACTGTGACCTTTCACAACGGAAGTGGTATTAATTAGGCAAACATTTTTTGCGATAGGTTTTTGCTGTATATTTTCACTGAGACGTCCAAGAGGTTGCGTAGAATCGATAACATGCAGCCATGGCAGGACTTTATCATTGCAGGAATAAAGCACATAGATGTTTTTAGCATTAGATAATGCCCGCTTCAAAGTGGTACATCCTTGACCATCACATTCAAAAATACTTTTTTCTTCAAGTGCTCCTCCAAGAAGGAAGAGTTTATCAATTTTTAGATCGATGCTTTGATTTAACGCGTGCATGGCAACTATTGTTCCCATGCTATGAGCTACAATGTCTACGCGTTCCGCTACTGATCGTATTGAATGCAATATCTCCGGTAGACGCTTTTCAGCTGCGTGCAATCCATTCTCTTTTGCTTGATTATATTGGTAAAATTTTGCGCAAGCAGGATATAAATAACCAATAACAG
>NZ_BASL01000781.1:0-1890 GCF_000648255.1 Candidatus Protochlamydia sp. R18
CGTTCTTCCTTTGGTTTAGAGAGCAATAGAGAAATTTATATCAATGCAAAAGAATTTATTGCAAAAGCTGTAGAACCCTTTTTCCAAATTGATAAACCCCTTTCTTTGAAGCTTGGTCAATTCATTGCTGAAATGGATGCCTATAACAATCGGGGAGATAAAAATGGAAATCCCCCTGCAAAATTAATTGACATGCATGCGCAAGCGCGGCTGCTTCTTTTTCTTCACATGGGCATAGCTTACTCTGGGTTGGAATGTCAAATTGATTGGCTACCAGCCAAAAAACAATTTTATATTGGCTCAGAACAAACAGGCACAGAAGCTTGTCATCACTCTTTATTTGCCGAAGTGAATGATACCTATCTTTATACGCTTAAAGAGTCTTTAGTGAAAGCAGTACGCGCATTGCGTGAAAACCAAAGAGAAATTCCTCTTCCTTTTAAAGAAAGGCTCCTTGAGCTAAATGTCTCTAAAGAAGGGCTTCAAAAAACCATTAAAGCAATTTTAGACAATAAAATTCGCGCATCTGATGGAATTGAAAACTTATGGAAAGAGACATTTCCTTCTTCTACAGAACATCAAGAATTAAAAGAGTCTTTACTGGAAGCAGTACGCGCATTGCGTGAAAACCAAAGAGAAATTCCTCTTCCGTTAAAAGAAAGGCTCCTTGAGCTAAATGTCTCTAAAGAAGGACTTCAAAAGACCATTAAAGCCATTTTGGACAATAAAATTCGTGCGTCTAATGGAATTGAAAACTTATGGAAAGAGACATTTCCTCTTTCTATAGAGAATCAAGCCCTAGCAACAGAATTAAAAGATGGTTTATTCCAATATATAAAGGATAGAGAAAGACTATCGGAAGAAACGATAGGCAAACTGCAAACAAAAGGGGTTCCTAGAACTGTTATTAATGCATTACTAAAAAATAAACGATTAGAGAGAGTGGATGTAAATGTGGATGAAGTGTTTGAAAAGTGGGTGAATCCCTCTTTATGGGCAAACACGAACTTTTATTTTTTAAACCATCATACTTTAATAGCTCCTTCTGCCTTAAATAAAGTGGACGATTTAATTGAAAAAAAAGTGCGCTCCGGTGCTATGCAAATCCTTAATGCGATTGCCAAAAAAGAGATTAGCCCTTTGGAAGGCACTCAACAAGTAGGCGAGCTCATGATTGCAAACCTGAATGAAGGCCTAACGGTTATCCAAGAAAAAATTGTTTTAGTTTCCGCTTTAGAAAGAGAATTGGAGAAGCTGGGCAAACTTTTTACCGGGTTAGAGATTGCACAAACTAGTGCGAGTCACACTTCCTTGTACAAAAAGTTAGAAAATTTAAAAGAGGTGCAAAGCACCGTTAATGAACTCATGCGCCTTCTCGATGCATTAGCAAATCTTAATCATTCTTCTTTCCATATAGCGGTTGTGGATTTTAAAATAGAACAAGCAAGAATGAAAACAATGCAAAAAACGCTCCATGACTTTAGAACAGAGTTAACAGGATGGATGGATGAAACATTTGAAAATCGCTATCAACAGTATCGGCAAGCCCCTTTTTTTCAACATCAAAAACAAATCGAGGAACTAACGATCACTATAAAGGAGAAAGAGAGGGAAAAAGAAGAGTTTGAGCAAGAATTGAAAGAAAAGGAGTTGACTCCAAAAGAAAAGTGGTTGTTGTTCTCACTAGAAGAGAATCTACCTGAAAATTCATCTTTCCTAAATCTTGAACCTGAAAAAAAGCTAGATTTAGCTGAAAAGTTATCATATGGCAAGGCTGAACTTTATGAATCTTATAAAAGTGTGATAAAAAAAACCGGCTTACAAAAGGATTTAGAGGAAATAAAGAGAATAATTCAGCAAAATCGAGATTTAATGCAGGAACTAGGAAAA